>CACYEC010000240.1 GCA_902773225.1 uncultured Bacteroidales bacterium | reverse complement strand
TGAATACCGGGTTCACGATATTGTCGCCATCCTCCCACTTGATGATGTAAGGCACACCAGCCTTGAGTGAATCTGTCACCTCATTGCCGAAGGTGAGGTAAAGTGTCTGACCGATGGTTTCGTTATCTGTTACTGTTGCTGCCGTCAGCCTACGTGCCACGGCTCCTTCGAGCACGCTATTCTCTATCTTAACGTCGAACGGCAGGCAGATAGTGTTCCAATAGCCGTCCTTGTAGAGTTTACGGTCGGTAAGAGTCACGTTGGCCTCCTTACCGTTGTACGTCTCAACGAGAGTGGCGTTGTCTGTTGCATCGTTGGCCAGCTGAATCTCTAAAACATCCGTTGTGAAGATTTTGCTTATCCACTTGCTATGGTCAATACTGCCGTAATTACTGCGCACCTGAGAGATATATTTCTGTTGTGGTTCCAGATTTGTCATACTGAATGACGTATCATCGCATGTACCGGCTGTCCACTCTATCTCTTCCTCGTCCAGATTGTCAACATAAGCACGAACCATCCAACCATATTCTAAATAGTTAAAATCACGGATAGTGTGCCAATCGTCATCATAATAACACCACTGCTTGTTGGAATCAACCTCTGTATCTTTTTCATAGCATGCCATTGGATACGTACCGTATTCACTAAACACTACCCATATGTTCTCGCCTGCAGGGATGTAAACAGGTGTAGTAAGCTCTATCTCATGGTACTCGTCATTGGCTTTAGGAGTTACCACCTCTGTATAGAGCAGCGTTCCTGGGGCTTTATCACCACCGGAATAGACACTTATGGTTATATCTTCCGTATTGTAATCCTCAGTCTCATACAATGCTATTTTTTTAAGCACATTGCCGTTGAGCTCATTGTAAGGATACATCACGCCCCAAGTCCATGTTTGTTCAGAAGAATCACTTCCCATTTGAGTGAACATCTCTTCTTCGTCATCCGTCCAATCACCTACACCACCTTCAGGTAATTTGCCATACCGCACCTCATAACTGTCAGCGATGCCGTCCCAACTCAGTGTGGCCTTCGTCGCCCCCGGTTCGCTCCTTAGGTTTTTCGGCTTGGGATAAATCTCTGCCGTTAAGAAACAGAGTGGTTCCGACCAGTTGCTGATATCATCAGCATCTTTGTAGGAGCGTACCACCACCTTGTACCGGGTGTCATAATCCAGCCCTGTCAGGGTGTAGGGATTACTATCGGTAAGAATCAGATGTTCCAAATCGTTATTGACACAAATCTGCCATTGTGTCGCACCGCCTCTCTCGTCCCATCCTATCGTTGCACTATTCGCTTCGATGTCAGATGCCTCCAACTCGGCAGGTCTCGGATTGTCCAAGCTAACAGTGTAGAATACGGTATCTTTCAATACTTTCGACCCCTCGAAGAGAGTCTCTCCATACGGATCGCGGACTACATAAGAATACTCATTTGCATAACCACTACCATCCCATACGAAGTAGATCTTACGCCCTAAGCAGACTGGCAGCTTGCCGCTATTGGCGCTTTCCCCAAATGCCCATCTATCAAGTTCCTCATCTGTTAATGCATCCTTAACGACAATGGCATTCGTCCCCAAAGCATCATTAACGACAATAGCATTCATCTTCAAACCATCTCCATCTCTGCCATGCAGCTCATAGCTGATATTGGCTTTCTCCTCTTCTGAGCAAATCAGTGTGCGGATGGTGACCGATTCGCTCCAGTTGCTCACTTGAGTGCCATTTACAATCCGCACCTTCACCTCGTAGTTATGGTCTTTTTCCCAATCGGTGAATGTATAGCTTTTTTCGGAGGTCTTAATCAGGTTTCCTTCGTCGTCGTTGACGCAGATCTGCCATGCAGAAGCATCTGAAGTCCATCCTACCGTGGCACCGTTCAGAGTTACATCATCGACGTTAATACTTGCGGGAACAATAGAGGGGTCAAAGGGCGTCACTAACGAAGAAGAAGCCCATCGACTTTCATCCGTCTCCCTGACTCCCTTCACACGCCAGAGGTACGGCGCATTGTTGACCAGCTGCGTGGCCACGAAGGATGTGCTACCATCGCTGATGGGCACCTCTATCATGTCGTTATCTGCAAATACATACACGGCGAAATTATCGTGTCCGTCCGGTAACACTCCATGCCCCATGAAGCTGAGGGTACCGCCGAGTTCTACATCCGAGATGATCAGCCAATCGTCTGGGGTCAATGTTATTCCGCCAGGTTTCCAAGTGGATGAAGAGAGGCCCGAATGGCCGTCGAACTGCACCCAGTTATCCTCATAATCGTTGCTTCGGATTTCCCATCCATAGCCATCACCATCCTGGTCAATCGTTGATAGTTTCGCGGGCAATCCCCACTCACAATTCTCAAAGTCTTCCAAGAAGACCGTCGTTCCCTCGGAGTTGGTCACCACGATATTATCAAGACACAGCGTGCTCGCGTCGGGCACGTTATAGTGGCGGATGAGGATGGACCCCTTACCGCTGAAACGTTGCAGGTCGAAGGAATAAGACTTGTCACCAGAATTGACGACAACATCGTCTCCCAGCTGCCACCCGACGTTGTATTGCAACACATAGTTGTCGAGCGTTCCCTCCCAACTCAGCGTGGCCTCCGTCGCCTCGGGTTCGCTCCTTAGGCTCTTCGGCTTGGGGCAAATCTCTGCCGTGTTGAAGCTGAAGGGTTCCGACCACTCGCTGAAGTTGTCCTCGTCTTTGTAGGAGCGCACCATCACCTTGTACTGCGTGTCATACTCCAGCCCTGTCAAGGTGAAAGGATTGCTATCAACAGT
>CACYEC010000239.1 GCA_902773225.1 uncultured Bacteroidales bacterium | reverse complement strand
AGGTGAAGGACATTATCTAAACAGCAATGACATAAGATATTTCTCACAACAGTCATATCAAGGAAATACTACATTCTCCGACAATACTGGTCATATTTGGTTAAAGGAGGGTATGATGTTTTGTCTTGACAACAAATATTTTAGTGTATTTGTGCAGGAAGAACAAAAATTGTTGGAGAGCTTCTTCCGTCAGTCTTTTGGCATTAAGACATTTACGAACAAATCCTTTTTTTCAGATGTCGTCCTTGGAAATAAGAAAGAATTGTATTCCGCCCTTGATGACAAAGAGAAACTGAAGGCGTTTATAAACTACTTGAAACGAGACGAAGCTGATATTTTTGATGGAACAATAGCATACAACGATGTCAAAGACATACCTATGCTACTATGTGATGACAGTGTAGCGTCAAGACAATTCTCGCCCAATCTGTATCTTTATAATGAGGCGGCCATAGAATTGAATAACCACAATTGGTTCCCTGCTGGTATAGTAAAAGTTCTTTCTGAAATCTACTCAACTGGATTTAGTGAGAAAACATTGCAGCTATTTGATTTTAAGTCTTTTACTCTTAAGCCAGTATTAGAAAGTGTCTTGGGCAATATTTTCTTTACACGAAGTGTTGCTGACATAAGCCAGAACATAGATTTTTGGCGATATGTAAAAACAAATATAAAACTGATAGACAGTTTAGACGCTTTCGTAAATGTAAAATTCATTGCAGAAGGGGATCTAAATGCAGATCGAATAGGGTCTTTCTTGTATATTTCAGACGCATATCAGAATGACGGTATTGAAACGTTGGTTAAGAAATACGATGAGAATGCTCTCTTTGTATCTAAAGCATATCTTGAGGATGATACAGAACCCAACAAACAGTCATGGGTTAAACTATTTAAGAAACTCAATTTCAAGTTTGATAATAAAGACATACTGTTTAAATCTGTAATTCCGAATCTTAAAGACATTCAAGATGATGCCGTAGTTTCGATGATGACCAAGCATCTAAAGGATATTAAAGAAGAATGGAATAACATTTCTGGAAAGTTGATGTACCTTCAAGTTAAATCAAAAACTGGAGGATATTTGCCGCTTTCCAGCACCTTAATAGTTAATACAAATGACGAAAATGTTTCAGAACCATTCAAGAGTATTGTTCTATCAAATGAAATTGATAGTAGCATTTTTACAGCAAACAGGGAAATAATATTGCTAGTTGCAGGGCTATTTGGAACCAGTTGTTTCTTGAACAGCAAGCAAGAATGGGCAAACGCAAAATTGAAAGATTATATAGAGACGATACAAACAGATGTAGATCGTAGAGAGACTATACATGTAGATATTATCCGTGAACTTGCGGTACTATTTGACAATGATTTCAAGTTTTCTGACGATTTGATTTCAAAGATCCTTTTTAAAACCAAAGGTGAAGTACCAGAGTATCTTCCAATTTCTGACATGGCATTAGGATCGGCATATAAGCCATCTTGTGATTTTGAAGCCTATGGAGTCACGGATTATATTTATATATCAGAAAGTTATCTTTCAGACAATAATAAAGATACAATAACTGCATTCTTTAAGTCCACGACAATTCACCAAGCATTTAGTGTTACGGACATCGATAAGCTCTCAAATAAGAATTTTGCTTTGTATTTTTGGAGAGAGTGCTTCACTAAGAAAGTGGAAGAATACAAAAAGTGGATTGAGCAAGGCCAATTCAATGGAAAGACTTGCATACCTACCGAAGAAAGCATAAAGAAACCAGAAGATTTATACTCTCCAGAGTTGTATCACTATGCAAAGTGTTCTCCGAACTGGAAGGAAAGTATGCCAGCTAAGATTGTCGTTGATAATATCAAGGATATAACGTGTCGTACAATATTCATGCTACTTCCATTTAAGAAGAAGTTGGAATTTGAGGATTGTTTGTATTACCTCCTTAATGCTAGAGATCCGCGTGATGAAGAGCATGGAAGGAGACGTGATGTCATACAATGGATTCTGGAGTCAAACAACGTGTCAGAAGAGGCTGTCCACAATTACAGAGAACAGGAAACCGCAAAGTGGCGTAACGGAAAAGGCCGATTAGCTCATATTGCAGAATTATATGCTATTCACCCTGATGCAAAGCAGGAAAGAGAGATTTTCCGTGGTGACGAGCATGTAATGCAGACAGGTATGTTCCCTTACGACGCTAAAGATTTTGAAAGAATTTGCAATATCTTACAGATAAAGTGTTTGACTAGCGATGATTTTATTACAACCCCCATCAACAGTGACAATGAAACGGATGTAATGCTTAGAACTCTCAAACCAAAATTGTTAGTCTTGGCAGCTATAGAGAATCCTGAGAAATACCAGTCTATTTACGAAGGCTATGCTGAAATTATAGAGCAATACTTATTCTTTGTCTGTGATAAGATAGACGTGGGGTATAATGATATTCATAATGACGTAGAGCGAATATTCGTTAACGACAATAGGCTTTACTATGTAAACTCATGGTTGCACAGAAGAACCTATTCCAAGTTCTGTAAGACACTAAAACGCCTATTGGATATAGGAGTTTATGACGAAGTGTGTGAAGATGTATTTGAAGACTCTATTTCCGTTGAAGAATGTATTGAGAAATATTGTTCGTCTTTGCTATATGATAAGGACTTCCAAGCATACCTTGAAAAGCTCTATCATGGTATAGTAGTTGAAGATGAAGAAATAGAGGTACAAAATGACGGAGATTATTATACAGAAGCATTGACAGAACCAGATATTGAGCAGCACGAAAATGAGACTGAGAACGAAAATAATCAGGTACTGGAAGAGCAATCTACCAACAATGATTCTGGGGCTTATAATAACTCGACAGAACGACAGTACGAACCTTCAAGTAATGCTGCGGAACAGCCCTCTCATTCAAATTCACAGGTGAAAGATACTGATGACAAAGCTGAAACAGAAAATGCTCAATCAAATGACAATAATCCTCATGGAGAATCAACAAGTGAGCAAACCGACAATACTATAACTGAGGAAAAACCAGCCAGCGAACATGTTGGCACCGAAAGAAGCAGCGGTTCAGGTTCTAGTTCACAGGGTGGGTATAGAAAGCCTTCAGGAGAAGGCTATCGTGCAAGACCATTCTCAGAACCAGAGCCATTCTCAAAAGAGGATGTTCGGAAATTCAAATCACGCGCAGTAGCGAGATCTCTCGACGAAGCATCTGCATCTACCATCGAGATTGACCAACTAAATAGTATTCTTGGTTCAGACATGACAGCAGAGGAAATTGCAGACACCAACTATCTTGTACGAAAACGACTGTTCCAGGATTTGAATAGCCGGGGTAGCGAATTTGAGACAGAAATCCAAGATGAGGTGGAATTCGTAAAATCCAAGAAAGGTGGCTATAGACTTAAATCTGGTAAGTATATACACACATGTAGTGCCAAATTCGGAATACTCTATATATCACCGTCTATTTGGAATAAACTGCGTGATGATAAGTGCATTGTATGTGTTTATCGAGGAAAGAAAGCAAGTCAGTTTATGTATCTAAAAAGCATAGAAGATTTATTGACATGGGTAGATGAGGATGACATTTTGATTAAGTTGACAGGAGAAGAAAAGCCGGATGTAGTTAACGAATTATATTCCAGTGTACTTGAAGGAAAGACTGGTTCGGCTTATACGATGATTAGGATTGCGTCAAATGCAATCTTTGACTCTGTATTTGAACCTATAAGAGAGGATCCCAACCAAGAGGATTCGCTTGATGAACTATAAATCAGATTAGTTATGAACAGTATTATTGACTATTATAAATGGTTTTTTAGTGACCAACTGCACCAAATGTATTTGGAGCAAAAGACGATTGCTTCAACGCCCGTATCTCAGTTAATCAATAGCGGGGACGTACTAATTGGTTATGTCGTGAAAGCCGTACCTGAAAAGGGTCATATTGTCATAAAATTCCCCAAGGCACATGCTCCACGATTAAAAGTATTAAAATCTTTTGTTATTATAAAGAAAAAGGCTTTTCAAGTATTGGGAACACATCCAAGAGAATGGAAGTGTACTTTAGGTGATTTTAAAAGGGATTCTCAGATGAGGACAATATCGTCT
>CACYEC010000238.1 GCA_902773225.1 uncultured Bacteroidales bacterium | reverse complement strand
TTTCGACAACTCGAGCCATGTCAATTTCATCAATGTTTCCTTTGGTGATTCGCCAACCGGCGTCGATGCGTTGAGGATTTCCAACCATGGAGATTCAGAGGAAATCTATGACCTGACTGGACGAAAGGTGACTGCTCCCCAGAAGGGTATCTATATTGTCAATGGGAAGAAATACCTCATCAGGTAAAAGAACCCAATCTACTTCAACCCGTGTAAATTGAACTTCATAACAACCATTCATACGATGAAGAAAATCTTTTTGGCATCTATCATGACATTGATGTCGATGTGTATGTTTGGAGACAATGTGACCCTGTCGGTCAGTAACACTAAGTATCAGTATGTGAAGGGATTTGGTGCATTTGTGTGCAGTCCTCAGTTTACGTACGGACACATGTCAGAGTCTGAGATACGTCAGGTGTGGGGACCGAACAGTGTTCTCAAGTGCAATATCATGAGACTCTATCTCCCGATAGGAGAGGGCAATTTCTATCAGTCTCTATCTACTGCGCAACTGGCAAAGAGTCTGGGACTCTATGTTTTTGCATCTCCATGGTCCATGCCGGCTGAATGGAAGACATACAATACGATTAACGCCAATGCTTCAGGGCAAGAGAACCACCTGAAAGAATCTTACTATGGCACCTATGCCAACTACTTGAATAATTATGTGACCTATCTCAAGAACAACGGTGTCAACCTGGATGCCATTTCTGTTCAGAATGAACCGGACTGGAGGTGTGATTATGCAGGTTGTATCTTCTCCACTTCAGAGATGGTGAGTTTTTTGGCTAATCACGCGAACAAAATCAATTGTAAGGTTATAGCTCCTGAGACTATTGGCATGTCGGATAATTATGCCAATGCTCTGAATAACTCTTCTGCCGCTCTGTCCAACTTCGAAATCTACGGAGGTCACCAATATGCAGGCGTCGGTTCTGCGTTCAAAAACCTTGCCAACAAAGGCAAGGAATTGTGGATGACGGAGTATCTGATTAACTGGACAGAGGGAGATGCAGGGCAAAACCGTAATTTCAACTGGTCGTCCGATGCCTTCAACTTTGCCAGCGCCATCAATACCTGTATGCTCAACAACGTGAACGCTTGGGTGCATTATACCGCCAAGCGTTTCTATGCCCTTATGGGTGACGGACAGCGCGGAACCACATCCGGACAAATCACCAAGCGAGGCTACATTATGGGTAATTTCTCGAAGTACATTACAGGAAGCACTCGACTTGGTTCTTCCTTCTCCAGTTCTGTCCTTAGTGGCTCAACCTATCTCTCTCAGACAGGCGACACCATTTTTGCTGTGATTATCAACTCCAGCGGTAATTCGCATCAACTGACAGTGTCGCTTCCTTTCTATACAAATGGAGGCAAGCAGGTGGTCACATCCTCATCCAAGAATCTTCAGGAGCAGTCTTTATCTTTCTCTAATGCAACAGCACAACCTTCGGTGACTATCGAGTCATCAAGCGTCACCACTTTGGTGTTTGTCAGCAACACATCTGTGAAGACAGCCAATTTCGACTACGATATCGCTACTGGAAGATACGTGGCCGACCCCAACGACTTGACTGTGGGTGGCGACTTGCAGTTCAACAGGTCAACAGGAGTGCTGACATTGCCAGCAGGTAAGACTGGTACACTCACTTTGGCCTTCGGAAACGCCGATTTCTCCAATGTGTCGAAGGTGAAGATGTCGCGTGATGGAGATGATTTGTTCAACACGCTGATGATTAAGAATACGGCTGGTAATTCAGTGAATACCGATGGTGGCGCGTTCTATTCCAGCAAATATGAGTTGAACTATAACAACTATCAGGTAAACAGTGCATCTGTCGGTACACTCGTTTGGACGGGAACGAACGACGGAACAAGTGACAAGACGATGAACTTGCGTCAGATTCTCATCCAAGTCGATGTGATGCGTGCAGACCAGAAACATGAACAGTCTCTCAGCCGTTGGGCTTTCGGAATTTGGGACGGTTCTGGAGCCAATGCGACCAGAACAGGCGATGACGATGATATGGAATACAATATCGACCAAGTGATAGCCGGTTATGGCACCATTTATGGCAACGGCAGTGTCTTCGCCAACCACTATGTGGAC
>CACYEC010000237.1 GCA_902773225.1 uncultured Bacteroidales bacterium | reverse complement strand
CATTTTTTCCAATCTCTCAAGAATCTTCATCATCACTTTTCTACCATTTAACACACAAGTGACTGATATAAAAGCATTTGCAAATACGAAGGCTGTTCTAATCTTAATAGCATCATTGTGGAACCAGGAAACCCCAAGTATGACTCACGCGATAATTGCAATGCAATCATCAGGACAGCAACGAACGAACTCATCAGAGGATGCAATAACACAGTCATTCCCAATAGCGTCACATCAATAGGCGAAAAGGCTTTCTATAATTGTTCCGACCTGACTGCGGTAACCATACCTAATAGTGTTAAATCAATAGGGATTAATGCTTTCGCTGGTTGCAATAGTCTAGAGTCCGTGATTATATCCAAGAGCGTCACATTAATAGGTAAACATGTCTATTTCCCCGGCTCGCGCTCCATAGAGTGGAGCTCCGATATAAATAGCGGCGGCCCCGTGGTGTCGTATGACCCTCCCACCATGAGACCAGTGCATCTTAATGCTTTTTCTGGCTGCTCCAGCCTAAATAGCATCATTGTTGAACAGGGAAACCCTAACTACGATTCTCGCGAGAACTGCAATGCCATTATCGAGAAAGAAACCAATTTGCTAATTAGTGGCTGCAAAAATACCATTATTCCCAAGAGTGTCACTAGTATTGGACTTTGTGCCTTTGAGGGTTGTACGGGTCTAAGCTTCATGATTATCCCAAATAGTGTCACATCAATAGATCGTTCCGCTTTCTCTGGATGTTCAAACCTAGCCTCTGTGACCTTTCCCGATTGCGACAGTTTGAGATATATAGGAATTAGGCGTATAGGTGAGAGTGCTTTCTGCGGTTGTTCTAGCCTAACCTCTGTGACCATTCCCCGAACTGTCCATTCGATATGGGCAAAAGCTTTCCAAAATTGTACTAACCTAACCTCTGTGTACATTCCCGATATCGACATATCGATTGATCCAACGGCTTTCAGAGGTTGTTCAAACTTGACTTCTTTGAATATTCCCAAAAGAGTAAAACCATTCTTTTATGGATGTTCGAGTCTGACATCTGTGATTATCCCGAACGGTGAGAAAGTAATCCCCAAATCTGCATTCGATGGCTGCACAGGACTTATATCAATCACCATTCCAGACAGTGTTGAATACATTGGAGAACATGCTTTCCGAGGTTGTAAAGAACTTAAAACAATTACCATCCCAAACGAAGTGATAGTAATAGGACGCGAGGCTTTTCATGGCTGTACAAACTTGGAATCTGTAACCATAGGCAATGAAGTTATGATAATTGATGAAGGGGCTTTTTGTGGTTGTACAAACATGAAATCCATAATTATACCTCAAAGTGTTATATACATAGGTCAGAAAGCTTTTCCTGAAGAATGTAAAGTAATAATGGAAGAATGTACTTCTTGATTCTTTGTTTATTATTTCTTTTGACGATATAGTTGTCTGTTTTTCTGGTGATATAATTGTCGTGAAAAAACTTGTTTTTAATCTCTCTTATAAGGTGTGGATTAAAATACAGTTTTGTTGGTATGTACTATTGCATATTCGTATGAAGAGAATCTTCCACATAACATTATAATAAAGAACGTTAAAAATTCGTTTAAGGAGTGTTTAACCAAAACAGATTTAGATTACTCACTTCTTGAACTCCTGAAACACCGTCTTAATCATCTCGTCCACATCCTTGTTGACCTGCTCGAAGTTGGCGTACAGGATGCGCTCCAGGGCATCGATGGATGAGAAGGTGTAGAACTTGGGGAGATCGACATACGCATTCTCCTCTGCCTTGATTTCGTCCAAATTGAAGTTGGTCTTGCAATAGAACTTGGAAGTCTTGAACTCCTCTGCGTTCTGAATGTCCATGCTGCCACCACGTCCAGTTTTGGTTGGATTTGCTGTCAGGTGGCGCGTGACTTTGTGGTGACCCGTAGGCATGTCGGAGATCTTCGATGCCGGCACAAGACTGTCAAGGTTCTCGTTCTGGTTGATGGACGTGCGGTCACGGTCGATGGTCACACCCTTCTTCAGTTGCACCACCTTTCCGAAGATGTCGCCCGACAGCCACTCCAGCGTTTCCTTGTTACGCGCCGAGCCGCTCACCACGTTGCCGACCGTAGTAATGATCTTCTGCATGCCCACCTTGCCATAGTCAGCCTCCAACTGCGGGAGTTCCTGGAATCTTCATGTTTTGGTGTTGTACGGAATTTGTTCTGAAATAGGTGCTTTTACTTCAAAATATACCTAAATTCTTGCATATATTTTAGACAATGATTATTTTTG
>CACYEC010000236.1 GCA_902773225.1 uncultured Bacteroidales bacterium | reverse complement strand
CGTGATGTTCCAGGCAGACCGCTTTCCTTCATTTCTGTGCATTCGAGGATAACCTGTACTCTGTTGCCTTTAGCTTTCTTTGCCATAATTATGTACTCCTATTATATTATGCGATTACTTGAACATCTTTCCACTGCATGAACCCCTTATCGACGGCTCTTTTGAGGGCTGCATCGAGTCCGATTTTGTTGATGAGCCGGAGACCAGCACCACTGACATTCAAAACTATCCAACAATCTTCTTCTACATAGTAGAATTTCTTAGTAAAGAGATTCACATTGAAGCGTCTCTTTGTTCTGCGAAGTGAGTGAGAAACGTTGTTTCCAACCACTGACTTAATACCTGTAATCTGACAAACTCTTGACATATACCTATTATAATTTTATTATTTTCTTGCCTTTTAATCCTTGTCGGGAAACATTATTATTTGGTCTATACCCAAACAGCGTGCAAATTTAGACATTTTATTTCATCTGGCAAAATTTTCTTTGTTATTTTTTGTGTAAGGTGTGAAAAAAGGGCGGGAAGTTGGTGTAAAAATGCAGTGAAGGGTATGGTGTTATCATATGTGACTACAGAATAGTCGCAACAAATTTATGTATGACAAATCTCACCAACACCTATTCATAGATTTCTAGTCTTATGGAGGTCGACTTCTACCTGGCGTCACCTGACAGTCGTAAAAAGAGAGGCATATAATACAACGATATACTTTTAAAACCATTTAGAGTATTGTCATAACATCTTCTTCCTTTTATCAAATTCTTTCTTCAACTTGAATAATTCAGAATTGGAATCGGCTATCTCTTTTCTGTAGTCCTTATAAAAGCTCAATATATGTAAGTATTTGGGGTTATCTGTTAACTCTTCAATATGATTAAAATCATTTCTAAAGATTATTGGCATAAGTTCTTCACGTTCCTCTTTTGTCAATTCTGACATAGCGTCCTTCCATTTTTGTGTATAGCCTAAATCCTCAAAAAAGAAACGGAACAACAAGAAAGTCTCAGGCATCATCAGAAGTTCCATGTATTCGTCCTCATTGCGGCCGAAAGCCTTTTCAAAGAACGACACACCACGACCAATCTTTCCTTTCGTAGCATTAAGGATGGCTTGGATAGCACGAATGTATTTTCTATTCCAATGCTCGCCTATGTAATCGCGATCATGACTATGCTCCCCACGAATAGGGTGATACTTCATTGGAAACGAATAGATACTAACATCCATCGTCTCGCACATCTGAACGTTGATGCTTAACCTATGATAGAGATCTATGGGCTTGTCCTTGAAATTGTAAAGAAGATAGTTAGAGAAATCACGCATTCCATGCTTAACGCTAATCTCGATTGCTGTTTTGTACTTAAGTTCTGTCTTTATATCATCGAAAGCAACACGAAGAGGACATACAGGGATTTCTTCCAATAAGGAAACTTTCTCTTCATCGAACAAACGTGCATCAACGCCTTGATTAAAGTCCACATAGCGGAGACGACCTTTTAGCCTTTTATATTTTATATCGAAATATGGCGCAAAGTCCTTGTATGTTGATATCAGTTCTTCTCGCTTACATGTCTCAGGATGAAGGAATCCATGTTTTTCTCGCAAGGCATAAATCTCCGTGCGCATCTTCTCGCTCATACCTTTATAATTGTTGATAGCTTGTAAAAGTTTATAACATTTACGGATATAGGCACGATCATTCATATGAAGACGCAAGTTGCGAATGGAAATTGCATAGAGATTGGGTTCAACATACTTTGCTCCTTTTGTAAATCCACACGATTTGATGTCCTCAATAATCTCTTTCAATCTTGGCGAGGCCAGCACATTGTTATCCATCAGTAGAAGATTCTGCTGTTCCCCATAGAGTCTACGGGTGCGTGCTATACGATTATGAAGCGGGATGTACTCTTGATATTTCGGTTCGAGCGTCCACACGGCACAAAAACCACACTTACGTATGCAACCACGAGTGCTATAACTATAATAAGAACCACCATCTGGATACTCATAGTCTATCTCATCAAGAATGGAATAATCAAGCGGTAACTCATCTATGATATATGGATTGTCTTCGTCTATGTCACCACCCTTTCCATCAACAGCAGCAGTGTGTAATGTTCCGCAATGTGGCTTTATCCCAGTTGCTTCCTCAATCTCTTTTGGTTGTATTGAGGCCAATACACCACCCACCATCAGATTCCTTTTGTCTTTAACCATTGTCTTTGCAAACTCAATGGTCTCGATGGTAATATCCCAATAAAAAGTGAAGAGCGTGGTCACACCTACCCAGTCCCAACGAGGATGATTTCTGTATTCGCCACTATGATAGAACTTTTTGAAGTGCTCTACCCAAGGGTATATAAAGATAGCATGTTCGGAATCGTCAATGCCGATTTGTTCCAGATCAGTCTTACGTCGATATCGTATGTAAGTGGCGATTCTGTCAAATCGTCGTTTCCAATCAATGGCATCGTCTACTTTTGTAAGTTGCTTCACACACTCCTCTGTAACCTGACGTATAACGAATTCAGTGAGGTCTCCTTTGTAGAAAACCACATCATCCCCACGCATTTTGAAATACGTAGCCAACTTCATAAGGCCGATAGGTGGGAACTTATTTTTGTAATTAGGCTCTAATAGTAAGACCCTACGATTCATTTTGTCAGTTCTTTTTCAATCTTCTTAATAAGTCCTTCCCGCATGACCTCATCAGCTATTGCATTATATATGGCATTGTATACAATATTAATAACGTTCTTTTCTTTTACACCAAACTTCTTGTAGATATTATCGTCTGTTCGTAATTTAGGCTGAGGTTCATCTTCTGCTATAGGTTTATCGTTTTCGCAAAGCGAGGTTGGAATGTCTGAAAACGCATTATCATAAGAACCTATCGAGCCATTCGTAACTGACGATAAAACAGGATTAGGTTCTGGCATTGTATCATAAATAAAACCGAGAGGGGAATTGTTGCGATTTGTTTCTTGTTTTTTCTTTTCAAGTTGGTTTATGGCTTTCTTTTTCTTCTCCTTGTAACGTTCATATTTTTCATTATCATCCTCTATTTCTTTTGGTGAAAGAAATGAACCTGATTCACGTTTCTTCTCAATGTCTTGCGTCCCTTTGTCTGCTTCAGTTATTCTTTTGATAATTCCACGTATGTTAGATGCTTCGTTACAGAGGTCCTTCAAAGTGCTAAAATCACTCCTAACCATTCTCTCAAAGATGCTTCTATATTCACACTCACGAAGATAGTCACGTCTAGCATCGGGCATTAAATCAGGTGTTTCCACATGTAATTCTCCAAAGAAATATTGAGAAAAACGTTTGTCACCTTCTGCCAAAAAGAAGTTTCTGCATGTACGTTCGTCACCCACTTGAATGTTCTTACAACGTAAACGGATTCCATAAGCGATATTATTAGCAGGTATCTGCCCTCGAAGTTCAGAGATTGAATACCACCCCCAATAAATTAGATTGCCGTTTGAATCTTTTCTATCGATTATTTTTATGCTCTTAATATCATAGTCACCATTGCGAACATCTTTGATTTTTGTTGTGTATCCTTTGTATATTTGTTCTTCGCCATATTCATCACCTACATAGAGATTGTAAACATCTAACACAATATTGTTACATTGAATGTACCGTTTTATTTGAGATGAGAAAACACCAAACTGGGTAGGATAGTCAACTGGAGCAACCATAGAAAGATAGTCACGAATGTTGTTGACATCGAGCAATCGATCATCCGTCACATTCTCTAAAATGACTTTGAAATAATGTTTGTCAACAGCTTCTATCTGTTCCTCAAACGAAGTACAGTCATCTATAACATTACCTGCTTCGCTTTCGTCCATCTCATCATCTACAATACGATTCATCTTTGCTGCATCCCAATGCATCAATGTCTTCACATTCTCGTCCATATAAGATGTTTCAAACGTAAGCTTGGAGCAATATCCCAAACCGCCTAATCGACCAATGCCACGAAATCCCTTTTGCTTTCCACGCTTTTTTTGTGATGTGGCAACGTCTTTTAGTGTTTCTCGATTGCTCACACTAACTCCAGTGGCCGTATCTTCTATTTCTATTTTTTTTTGGTTTCGGAAAATACGGACATGGATTTCGTAATAATCGTTATCATCTAAATGTTGCTCTCGAGCCAAGTCTATCTGGTCTGCCGCATTTTGGATATATTCGCGATAAATACATCGGCTATCCTCATACATGCTTCGCGTTAAGGAGTCGATAACGTATTTGCCTATTTTTGCCATTTCTTGTTAATCGTTATAATATTTGTAGATAGGTAATGGGAAATTGATGTGAAGCATCGAACGGAACACTGGGTTCTGAATGATGTACTCCCCCTGACGCATTCGTGTGAGCATTGTTTTATATACACTTGGGACAAAACGGAAATCTTCTCGTGTAATCTCTATTGCATTGGTTCGTCCGAATGCTTGAGTAGCACAATTGCCTTTAACTCGACGGTGGATGTCACTAACGAACTGCTCTGCTCCGAATAAGACTATGCCAAGTGAACGACCACGCTCCGTAATATCAAGTAATTGATGAAGTATTGGGGAGGACTTTGGTACATCAGATGATGCATATTTGTTCAACTCGTCAATGAAAATGATGATGCGTTCTGGTATTTCTTCATCTTGCCGCTTAGACGCTCCGAGTTTTAGGTTATAAACAGCTCGCATTACGTCTCCGAATACAAAACCCTGTGATTCCTCATCGAGTTTTGCTATATCTATCACCATCACATCGTTCTTGTTGATGTTAGTTATTTCGTCGCGTAGGCGCACGCCATCACCAAGTTGGTTTGTAAACATCTGCCTACATTTTTGGAAACTCTTATTGAATAGGCGGTAGAATTTACGCCAACTCATTACCGATATTTCTTTCGAAGCATTTTTCTTATCTGTTTGTGTGTAACTATGCACCTCGTTCTGAAAATCTTCCCAAGTCTCAACTCCATTGAAGCTACCACTATTAGCCATAATGAAATTCACGATGCTCTCAATGGTTTCATTTGGGTCATCAACATTAGCGAACAACAAATCAAGACACTCTTTATCCTCATCGGTTTCAAACAGATATTTGAATTGAGCTGCCGTCTTATTTGCCAGTCTATCTTTTAGCACCGATTCTTTTTCGTAAGTGTATGCAGTATATTCTTTGGCAAATGGGTAATAGTACTTCACTTGCTCAAAAGGCTTCATTTCAATCCCGAGTAGATCATATATAGGCTTGATAAGTTCAAGTTCTTTTTTGCGTTCGTTCTTTTGGTCGATTTTCAAGAGATCTGTTCCTTTGACGTTCATCATGATAAAAGCCACCGACTCATTGCCTTTAATTGCATAATTCTGAATCGCTTTCATCAAAAACATTGCATAGGAAGTCTTTGAAGCCAAACCAGAGATGCCGGATATATTAAGGTGAGCACCTTCTGGGCCTATCAAAAAATGGGAGTTGAAGAAAACAGGGAGTTTCTTTTGGTTTGCACCATCATACATTTCAATATAGCCAGCAGGCAAGGGGTTTTTTACGTCTTTCAACCCTAATGCCTCCATAATCTGCTCTTCATCGGCCAAGTATACTTTTCGACCTTCTTGCACAGGAATATATATTCCCTTATCGTTTCCTACAACCTTGCATTTTACATAGTTCATGCCTATTCGCTCAGTGTATGACTTTGATTCAACATCACCAAAATCACTGGAAATATAACCAGCTAAAGCACTTGGTGAGTCGGTCATGTGTGAGATTTCTTCAACAACCCCAAAAGTCTTCGACTCTTCACCATTAGCATTTTGTATGTGTTCTACTACTACCACATCAAAAGGTTTCAATTTCAAATCCTTGCGAGTCCAAAAAGTAAACTCCTCAATTGTTGAGGGCTGTTTCTCGGTTGCTATGATACGTCCTATAGTTTCCATACTTATTAGAACAGATTAATAAATTGAATATCACTCCTGAAACGACTTTTGCAATAACATTCAGTCATATACACTGGATATAAGTGGTTCGCCCAACGTGCATCGTTGCCATAACAAACAGGATTACGTTCGTTAATGATGTTGGCCGTTATTGTATCAATTTCATCAGTCATTAAACCATTGTCATTCTCAGTTCCAGTCATCAGCATCTTTTCTATTTTCAACACTCCGGAAAAGGGAGTCGTTGTGTATTTGATATCACGTACCCTGACATACCAAATAGCGAAATTCACGTTACCCCATTCAGGACCTGGATTCCAAAGGAAAGCCGGGGTACGATGATAAAGCGGCAGACTTGCAATAGCTCCTGCACTACTTTGACCTCGATTATCTTTCATTAAATTTGGATTGAAACGCTTCGATACTCCTACCACATGTCGATAGTTGTTACGAATACGAGCCAATTCCTTGTAATCTCCCATCTTCATGGACTTATACTGAATAGATCCATCCTTTATCAAATAACTTTCATGAGTCAGCAGATGTCGATTCATTAGTCTGGCAACAATCTTCTTTTCACAATCCACCATCTCGTCTTGAATCCGTGCTACTCCTTTATTTTCTAAGGTTTCGCGTCCTTCAAGGCGCGTCAAGTACCAAAGCACTTTACCAATCTCTATATCCGAATTCTTCAATAGAGGCTGTTCATTCAACTTGTTCTTCAAATTGCTAAAGAATACGCTATTGTCGATACCTTCACCATTCGCTACGACAGGCAGGCACAATACAGAATAGGTTTCTTCATCTAAATGTTTGAAAGAGCGAAAAGTGTAATCATCATTCATTTCACGACTGCAACAAGCCACTGATACCTGTCCACTCACTACCGGAAACACTTTCTTGTCGTACTGAATATCATCCACCTTATACACCCTCCTTGAACCATCTAGAAAAAATTTGAAAAGTGGTGGTCCTTGACGGCAAAGTTCAGCCCTTGCAGTCATGTCACGCATTTGGGGGCATGAACACTCTCGGCATACTCCTTCATGTTGATATAGTGTTCCTCTGCGGGGTCATACTCAATAATTGGAGTAGCAGTATTGTCATAGCAATACTTGAATGACGCAAACCGCTTACCTTGCGTCTCTGATGCTATGTAATCAAGGATCTTGCCCATTTTATATGTTTCTTTTGCGATTAAGTATGAACATGAATTTTCCTGATGATAGAACCATCATCATATCAAAGAGCAAGCTGAATAAGAATCAAATAACAATAATTTCTGCCAAGTACCTATCGAAAAACGAGAAGTGGACACTCTTAACCACATCTTGTTCGGAGGTACTTGGCGGAAACCTAAGAAATCAGATGTAGCAGTGCCCACCATCGTGAGCATCTGCTCTTATTCTGATTTCTTGTTCTTTCCACCGCCAAGTTTCCCGAACGTTATCGAATAAACAGCAAACGCTTAATATTCTAACCACAATGTCATATCGGCACCTCCACCGAGGTTCTAATTTCTAACGAATCAGTGTCGTATAACGACAATATACCGATAGTCGGTTGCAAAGATAATCTTTTTCTTTCGAACTTGAAGAGTTCACACTTTACTTTTTTTGTTTTTTCTGAAAATAACGTAACTTTTCAGTAAAGGAACAAACAGTAAAGGAGAACCTTATATATCGAGCAAAAGACCTGTAGTAACTTTGAGTTATGACTTCTATAGAACTTTGTCGTTATATCTTTGTTGTGTGTTAGGCGTATCTTATTATATATTAGCCTGTTTATTATACTCAATGTGTCGGATCAGTATTTCAACCGCCTTCCAGTTTTCTGACGTTTCATAGGTTGTACGTTTAGCAATGCTGTCCTTTTCTTCTAAACCAAACTCAAATTCTCTCTTTTCATCTTCACCATAATCATGGTTTTCCATTGATGATATACACAGCCCATTATCATAGTATGTGTATTTCGTTGTTCCATAAGGGCTGGTATAAGATACAGTCAGTTTGTTCATTGGTGATTATTTGATTTATTTAGAGTCCTTAAGGTTCTTAAGGTCTTTAGAGTCCTGGTCCTTAAAGTCCGTTGACGTCAAAAAGGGCTTTTTTCAGCTCCGCAATACGGAGCTGCACTCAACCAAAATGATTGGTGGTGTCTATGGTCAAATGTTTCATAACAAATGTTAAAACAAGGGGTATTTATGCAAAACTGAAGGTATTCTGCATATTTTGGGTGATTTCAGGGGCGTTTCATGGGTATTTATGCGATGTTATATGCAAAAATGTTTCATGGGTATGACAAAATGAAACATTATGAAACATGTATGAACTGCCTACTGAAAAGTGTAAAATGTAGGTTGTTAAGTTAACAGTTATAGTCAATGCCATATAGTTTGAATATTTTCTTGGTAACATTGAACTGATAAGGCATTTTCACGTTTGTAGGATTAACGAGAACGGATTGTTCTTCTGCGACATCAGGAGCGTTGACAAAAGTCACTTTGCCAATCCTATCAATCTTAAAAGTCCGTCTTTCACTCCTCAAGTGACAGAAAGCCTCGATGTATGAGTTCCCGTATTCTTCTGAATAAGTCACGTCACTAAGGCGACGTATTGAACTTGTACCATCAGGTTTCTTGTATACTATTTCTATGATGGCACCCGTGTTAATTGCATTTTGAATATCGTCGTAAATCATAACAGTTGTTTAAAAGTTGTTGTATCTTACCAGGTGTCCTAATGGTTTGTTGGCGTTGGAATGCGATTTGATGTAGTCAATATTGCCAACGACATAGAGTGTACTCTTAGCCCTCGTGACGGCAACATTCACGAGGTTGGGTACAGTATTGTCTATCCAGAAAATCTTCCTGTCAGGTGAGTTGTTGGTAACGACAAGGGAATATATAATAATGTCTTTCTCGTCGCCCTGATACTTGTGTACGGTATTGGCTTCTACCCTTTCCGCATAAAGAGCAGGTATCATTGAATTGATACGCTCAGCTTGGTGTCTGAAAGGAGTCACAATACCAATGGAAACATCAGGATAAGAATTGGCGTTCAGCACAGCTATTTCAATGGCTTTCTTAGCTTCCTCCTCGTTCACGTTAATGTTATCGTTAGTTTGCCTTCCGTTGACATTGACCAACACGATACCCTGCGGATTTCCCTTTAGGAATCTTATGTCAGTCTTTATCTCGAGTCGTCTTCCCATCAACCCGCCATAGAACATATCATTTGAATACCGGATGATGGGAGGAAAGCAGCGGTAATGGAATTTCAGCATGTAAGGTGATGATAATCCATTATTTGCAAAAGAAATGAAAGCCTTGCTATAATCATAAAGCGAACATTCTGCATACTTGACATGTGGGTGGTTGTCTAAGCCCAACCTCTTTTTTATATCGACCTCTTCCATTTCTTTGATAGCAGAAATGTGTCTTAACTGCATAGGGTCTCCAATAACAACGAGTTGTTTGGTGCGGAAAATTAGAGGTAATGCTGAAGCAATGTCACATTGTGATGCTTCATCGATAATCACCATGTCAAAAAGTTCTGGTGTCAGAGGGAAAGCATTTTTAGCAGACAAGCTGGTTACAGAACACAAACGGAACACATTCAAGAAGTTGGAAGTTCTTTGTACAAACTTGTTGTATTCTTTATCTTTCCACGGAATTTGGTCGGGAAGATAGCACTTATAGCCATTAATATCGCTGATGGCACTTTCTATATTTTTGTAATGATGAATGAAAACAGCCAATAACCTCTGGCTGTTATTCATTATCCATGATTTCCCTTCGTTTATCTTAGCCTGTATAGATGGTAAATCGGCATTGAGTCTTCCGAGTTCTTGAGTATTCTGCCTTTCTTTGTCATCAATCAGCCCAAGTTCTTGAGTGATTTTCATTTTAACTTCCGAATGTCTGTAGCATTCCGCTTCCAATAGTTGTTTAAAATTCAGCGCACTCGCAGTTAGGTTGCGCCATTTCCGGATTTGCTCGAAAATTACTGTATGGTTGTTGAATTTTTCAACATCAGTGAACAAAGAGTGGGGTTGATTCCTCCCAATCCTTCTCAGTTCTGTAGGAATGGATTTGACTTCTTCAAGTATAGTCATCGCATCTTTCTTGACAGAGAACCATTTATGCCAGAAAGCGAAGAGTCCGTCGTATTTGATAGTCAGACGGTTGTTGATGTCTGTTAAGCGTTCGTTACATCTGTTTATTTGACTCGTGGAACAGCTTTCAAGTGGAACAAAGTCAATATGTTGGTTCCGTACACGGGCTACATTACTGATATGTAATTGTTCTTCTTGCTGGAGTTGAGCTTTTGCATCATCTTTTTTCTGCATCAGTTCCCTTAGCTCTTTTTTCAGATAGTCTATCCTTTCCAAGTCTTTTTTCCCATCTTGTATGGCAATGATAGATTGTTGGTAGTCTTTCTTGCATTCTTCAAAATCCTCACTATTGTCAGTTAGTTGTCCTATTTGATTACATATTCTATCTATTGAGGGTAAGGTACTTGTATTTATCATTTGTTTCGGTCAAAATCGGAGAAGGTAGCCAGTTTTGTCAATCTCGTCAAATCGTTCTTTCACATTGTCCACCGCCTTGTTATTCTTGCTGGCTACAAGTACTTTTTTTCCACGAACCAGTGCATTGACCAAAAGATTTTCAATCACCTGAGTTTTTCCAGTACCAGGCGCTCCTGTAATAACAGATACCCTTGAATTCATTGCTTCCCTAATGGCCTGTTTTTGTGAGTCATCCAGTTTTGTCACACATAAAAGGCTATCAATATCAACGTCATCAACAATGTTTTCTATAGGTTCATTCAAAAGAAACGACCTCAAGAGATTGTTTTGTATTGTATGATTAATAGTTTTCGTTTTGATGTATTTCGTTGGATTCAAGACTACACTCATCATCACGTTGTTCAGTTCTGCATATATTTGGCTTAGTTCAATACTTTTACTGCACAAAGCCAGAAAAAGATTGTCTGTGATGGTTATATCTTCTGAGATTTCCTTCCTGAGAATAGTCAGAATGCCCTGCCAAGTTGGATTTTCTTTTATACCAGTATTGATGTTATCGATCTTTTCTGGAAGAAGTTCGAGCCGAGACGCTTCTTTGAGATTCACTTCAAAGTCCGCGATCTTAACTGGAAGCAATTCCTGCTCGATTTTAATGTCCTTGATATCATTATGTTCTATTACCATATTGAGAAGTTGGTATGCCACGTTTCCTATCTGAACTTTTAAACCGACATACAAATCAGCAGGGAATTTTGTTTCTTTAGTATTTCTATTCTTCTCAAAAAGCAAATGAAATGATTCATTGCAAGGAAAGTCCACGAGAATGATACGTTCATCCTTGTGGTAGTGAATGGGATAGCCATAGTATTCTTTGATATCGGGTTCTTTCATTCTCTCCAACTCAATCGCCAATTTATAGAAGGTGAGAATCTTTTCACTTTCGTTCAAAGATGAAACGTCAACATTTCTGAAAAGGTTATTTATTACGATTTCGTCCATAATATAATCTGGGATGTTCTATTTATCACGAATTTTCGAATTATCGAATTTCTATTCTGCTGATATTAAGAATTTTATGGAATTATCGATAAAATCGCTAGCGATTTTTAGAAGTTACTAACCAAGAAACTCTCACTTAATGGCGGAATATTTACTTTCATTCCTTCATTCCGCAACATCATTTGTTAAGATTCTGCCATGTCAGATTATTCAGCAAACTTAGTGAGGTAAATCAACTAAGGGAAATCACATCAATGATATGACAAAATTAATCAATAAATCTGAAATAAAGTGTATATGGCGGTTATTTTTACGATTTAGCACTTTTTGATGTGTACAATGGGCAATATGCAACACCCGGTCTGGTGACTACACCATTCCTTTGGTGACTTGAATAGGGCTTCTTCAGCTCCGCAATACGGAGCTGCACTCAACCGGAATGATTGGTGATGATGACTGGGCGTGGAAAGGGCGGGCACAGGACAGCTTTGCTATGAGAAACCCCACCCCGGCCGATGGCCACCCCATTCCCTTAGAGCCTATCAGAACGTTGGTGGGTGCAACACCCCACCCCGCCTTTCAGGCACCCCTCCCCTTAGATTGGAGGGGAGTCGATAGAGCCTTTCACGTTAGATGGGAGGGTAGTCTAAACGGGTGATTACACCGCCCACAAAATGGGCGGGCACAGCACTCAAAGGAGGATGATTTCAAAAGATTAATCAGAATATAGGATATCAACGAGATTATAACGAGGCCTTCGGGGATAGGTGGAGGTGATAGATG
>CACYEC010000235.1 GCA_902773225.1 uncultured Bacteroidales bacterium | reverse complement strand
TGCATGCATACGGAGCTGGGGTGGATTTCATTAAATTGATTTTGAACAATATTGAGGGGAAAGAAAATCATAGTATTATAGGACAATATGATGAGAATGTTATTATGATGATGTATGATGATGTTGTAATAAAACATAAAAGTGAATTGATGTCAGATGAATTTTCGTTGTTATGATTCGATGCGCGAATCATAACAACGAATCTATTATATTACAATTTATGAAATTCTCCGTCATCGTTCCTGTTTATAACGTAAGTGGATTTCTTTCCCGGTGCCTCGAATCCTTGCTGCGCCAGGGGCTGATGCCAGAAGAATACCAAGTAATTTGCGTGAATGATGGATCTTCAGATGATTCTGCAGCAATCTTGGAGGATTATAGAACAAAGTACCCTGGCATTTTCAAGGTTGTTACACAGAATAATCAAGGATTAGGAGGTGCGAGGAACACGGGGACAGCTTTGGCACAGGGTGAATATGTGACATATCTGGATAGTGATGACTACATCATTGATAATGCATATAGTTACCTGCTTGAACATTTTTGTCAAGATCAGCCAGACGTGTTATGCTATGGACATCATCGTGTATTTACTGATGGGAAGGTGCTTGCAGATCCTGATGCCAAGCCTGATGGGGAAATCATATATGATGGTGATGGGGTTGAAGCTTTCAATCGATGGCCGTTATCTTTCGTCTGGTCAAAGTTCTATCGCCATGCTTATATAAAAAAGCATCATATTGAATCGGAAATCGTTATTTGTCAGGATGAATTATTCAATTTCGATGTGTTCAGGCATCATCCCCACACACGTATTGTCAGTAGTAGTGTTTACCGATATGAGAATGGTAATTCATCTTCTATCCAGACAATATCAAAAAAAGAGATAGTGCTTGTCCAACTTAATGATATAATTTATAATATAGGATTGATGCGTAAATACATAGAGTCCGGTAATATGGATTTACTACCCGCCGCATGCCGCACTATTGACAATTTTATTTTTATTATAATAAGCTTTTGAAGTCTGAACGCCTGACTAAAGATGAATGGACGAGGAATGGGGTGTTGATGAAAGGATATTCTTTCTCTTCTGAGCGTAGAAAAGCATATACTCGTATGTCAGACAAGCTGTTCCTTTGGATGCGTGAATGGGCTGCAACTTCATATGTTGGGTATATTTTGATCTTTTTCATCCGCCATACTTTATTTCAATACGTGTATTATCCTTTATTTATCGCTCGACATCAAAAAAGAAGAAAGTGACAGTTTGGTTAAAATTCGGCTCTATGTAATCGTACGTAAGACATGAACATCGTTTATTGTACAGATATTGTATATGAGTTGTCGGGGGTGGATGTAACCACGATAACTAAGGCAAATGCACTCGCAAATATTCCTGGTAATCGTGTATGGATTGTGGTGACTGACAATCCGAGGTCTTTGGAACTTCAGTTGAGAAATGTATCGGTGATTAAGGCTGATGTGCACTATTATACAAACGATGATAAAGGACCATTAGCCGCTTTATGGGATATTTTCCAGAAACGAAAGATACATCAAAGACAATTAGAAAGCCTCTTGGAAGGAATAAATCCTGATGTCGTCATAGCATCGGGAGTTTTAATGAAATACTTTTTGCCGTCCTTAAAACTCTCGTCTCGTCCTGTATTTATCAGAGAATTACACTCTAATAGAAATTACAGTCTTCAATCCGTTTCATCATGGAAGGGGAAATTAATTCCATTAGTTGGATATATATATGATTACTACTGGAAGATTCGTCAATATGATCAGATTGTGGTGCTGACAGAAAACGAAAAACAGGGCTGGTGGAAATACTGGAAGAAGGTTGTTGTGATACCCAATCCGATTACCCATTGGAGTGGACGGGTGAGTGAAGGCACTGCGAAGGTAGCCATTACAGGTGGAAGATTGGCGAAGATGAAAAATTTTTCGGGTCTCATCAATATTTGGTCAAAGGTCGCTCAGCGTCATCCGGATTGGACTTTGCAGATATGGGGAGTTGGTGAAACTCAAAAGGAACTGGAAAGTCAGATTAAAGAGAAGAATCTGTCGGAACATGTGTTCTTAAATGGATATACCGAAGAAATGGGTATAGAGATGAGTAAAGCTTCTCTTTTTGTGTTCACTTCTTTATCCGAAAGTTTCTCGCTTGTCACTCTTGAGGCGATGTCTGTAGGCATTCCTGCTGTGGTATATAATTGCCCCGGTGGTATTCGTTACGTGGTAAAAGACAATGTGACGGGTTTCTTGGTGCCGATGAATGATGAAGACGCTTTTGTGGAGAAAGTATGTGCTCTTATTGAAAATGAAGAACTTCGCAAAAAGATGGGACAAGCTGCTTTGAACGCATCAGAGCAATATGGCATTGATAAAATCACCCATCGCTGGATGGACTTGTTTCAAGAGCTTATGGCAAAAAAGACGAAGCAAAGGAAAAACGGTGATGTATGAGGTTGTTATTATGATTGTAATAAATGAAGTAATAAGTTCGGAGTGTTTTTTAGTTCTTTTTTTTGTGTAGTACACATTTTTCTATACCTTTGCAGAGTTTTTGTTATCGCAATTAATCACGGAGTTATTTATGAATAGAATTAATTTATGTCTTGCTCACATGAGCGGCAACGAAATGCAATATATTCAAGAAGCTTTTGATACGAATTGGGTCGTACCACTTGGCCCAAACGTGAATGCTTTTGAAGAGGATTTGGAGGCTTTCGTTAATGAAAATGGCGCGTTGGATAAGAAAGTGGTGGCATTGAGTGCAGGTACAGCTGCGATTCATTTGGGACTGATTATGTTAGGGGTA
>CACYEC010000234.1 GCA_902773225.1 uncultured Bacteroidales bacterium | reverse complement strand
GTCAGGCAATGGTTCTGTGACTTACATCCCTGCCAACAGGGCATACTTGCCTTTCAGCACCTCAAGCCAAGTCAATTTCATCAATGTTTCCTTTGGTGATACCCCGACCGACATCGATGCTTTGAAGATTTCCATCGAAGATGATTCAGATGAAATCTATGACTTGACCGGACGCAAGGTGACAGCTCCTCAAAAAGGCATTTACATCGTCAACGGTAAGAAAGTATTGTACAAATAGCAATTCTGACTGCAATAATCAAGATATAGAAACGGTGGTTTTGCTTATACAGGCAAAACCACCGTTTCATTTTATGCGTGCTAATCTACCGCCATTTATCGGGTTATTTCTCCATAGTTGAAACAAATAATCATTTAAATCTGCTATTATTCACAGAAAAGTGATATATTTGCCGAATTAAAAGGAGAAAACTAACATTAACTAACTACACTTTCTCAAATGATTTAACTATTTGATTCAATAACTACCTAAATTATAACCTTATGAATTTAAACTACATCCCGATTGGCTGTCAACGATTCATTCGTGCTACCAGCAAATTGATTCTGACTACACTGTGTCTGCTTTTTTCGCTCAGTGTGATGTCGAACCCTATCACAAGGGAACAAGCACGCCAGAAGGCAGAACAATTTCTGAAAACCCGTAAAGGTAATTTCGTGTTGGCCCCAGTGACCAACAAACTCAAACTGGCTCCAGGTCAGCAATCCTCATCCACCGACAATGTCCAATACTATGCGTTCAACAGAGGCTTCAACCAAGGTTACGTCTTGGTGGCGGCCGACGACCAGATAGAGACAGTGCTGGGTTATACCGACCAAGGTGAATTCGACTATCAAACCATTCCCGACAATATGCGCGCATGGCTCGATGGATATGCCGACTACATCGCCTATCTGCAGAAAACAAACGAACCCGTCAGAAAACAGGTTCCTACCCATCCTGCCATACAGCCTATGATGACCACAAAATGGAGTCAGGGTTCACCCTACAACAATGAATGCCCCATGTACTTCTCTCTTGGCCGTTCCGTTACGGGATGTGTGGCAACCGCTATGGCGCAGGTACTTTATTTCCAGCGCGACAAGTCAGTCAGGGAAATACAGAAGGATATACCAAGCTACACTACTTGGACAGAACATTCCACCTACGGCCGACTGAGCGTTGAAGGTATTCCCGCTGGTTCACCCATAGACTGGGACAACATGATTGATGACTATGGTAAGGGTTCAACTGCCAAACAACAACTGGCTGTAGCTCAGTTGATGCACTATTGCGGTGTGTCGGTGGAAATGGACTACACCAATTCTGCATCCGGTGCAAATTCCTACAAAGTGGCAGACGCCATGAAGGCATATTTCGGTTATGGCTCGTCAGTACGCTATCTCAACGGTAGCACTTATTCCGACACAGACTGGGACGCCATCATCTACAGTGAACTGGAACAGGGTAGGGTGGTCTATCTGAGCGGTGCCAACAGCGATGCAGGCCATGCTTTCGTCACCGACGGCTACGATGGCAACCACTGCTTCCACATCAACTGGGGATGGGGCGGCATGAGCGATGGTTTCTTCCTCTTGTCGAGTCTCAACCCAAGTTCACAGGGAATCGGTGGCTCAGGAGATGGTTACTCACAATATCCCGAAGCCGTTATTGGTTGCGAACCAGAGAACTACGGTGAGAAAGAGATTCCTATCGCCAATGCCACTGCAAAGCGACTCTGTGTCGCTAATTTCGACGCAGATGGAGATGGCGTGTTCACTTATGGCGAGGCCGCTAAGGTCACTGACCTCGGCACCATTTTCAAGGGACAACGCATTTCCGCTTTCACCGAACTCTATTATTTCACAAGTCTTACAGCCATCGCTGACTCTGCTTTCTATGGATGTACAACTTTGGCGTCCATCAAATTGCCAAAGGCGCTGAAGAGCATAGGTGCACATGCTTTCAACGGTTGTCGCGCCCTGAAGTCCTTCAAGGTGCCTGATGGAATGACTGCCATTGGCAAAGGCGCTTTCGCTGGTTGCCGCGCAATCGACAACCTCACACTACCCACTGGATTAACTGCCATCGCAGACAGTACCTTTGCGGGTTGCTCCGCTTTCACTTCTGTAGATTTGCCACTGACCGTTCTGTCTATTGGCGCACAGTCTTTCGCTGGATGCTCCAAACTGTCGAGTTTCTCAGTGAAGACTTTCTCACCACAGAACATATCGATGGGCGATGACGTGTTTGAAAATGTTGACCTGTCGGAGGCGACGCTCAATGTGATGCAAGGAACGAAGTCGTATTACCAATCCACACCGCAATGGAGCGAGTTTGGCAACATCTTTGAGGAGCGCACGCTGTCGGGTGGACAATTCGCTGAATTGGCCACAAACAAGTCACTTTACATTTTTAATGAAGGTACAGGCCGTTACCTGTCCATGGGCGAAGCATGGGGCACTCAAGCCATCGTGAGCGACAACCCAATGCGTTTCCAATTAAGGCGCAGTGACAATATGCCTGAGGGTGTCTATTACATCTATTGCATAGATAACACCCAAAACGGTCACATTCTCTTCCGCACATCCAACGACAACAACGTTGGTATTGGTGTGGCAGCATGCTTTGTGGATGGAGACAATTCGCACCTGACCGACAGAACAGCATACTGGAAAATACAGTCGGTAGGAGACAATGTGTATTCCATCCAGATTCCTTCGGGACAGAACGGATACAATGCTGATAAGTTCTGGGGTATACAACTCGACCACGCCAGCAACATTGTATCACCAACCTACGGCGCTTACAGTGACGTGACTTATGCTGAAAGCCCTGTCAATTGCCAATGGCGTTTCGTTCTCTACGACCAGGAGAAGACCATCTATTTTGAGGCCATCAAGGCTCTCGAGAACCTGCTTCTGTCGGCTAAGAAGAAACATGTTGACTACGCTTTTGAACAAGCCGTTTACGACAACATGGATTGCACCCTTGAGCAAATCCTGGGCGCACAGCACACCTTGCGAAAGAAACTGCATCTCATTGAGTTCAAGGATGACGAGTTACGTCAGGTCTGCGTCAAATACTATGATGTGGATGGGGATGGTGAAGTTTCTTTTTCCGAGGCGAACAAGATTTCAGATTTCGGATATGCCGTGTTCGAAAACCATCAGTTCACCGACCTCTCTGATTTGCAGTATTTCCCCAATGTCGTTAATCTCTACGGCAATAGTTTCCAAAACTGCAAGAACCTGACCAGTGTCATTTTGCCCAAATCGATGCAGGCCATCTACTATCAAGTGTTCCAGAACTGCTCAAAACTCACTTCCATATCTCTCCCGCAAAGTATCGCCTTGCTTGGTGAGAAGGCGTTCGCGGGATGCAGTTCGTTGAAGAGTGTGACAGTGATGAACCCGAATCCTTTTGACATCTCTGTTGGTGACGGCCTCTTCGATGGTGTGCCACTCAAGAATGCCACACTCTATGTGCCTGCTGGTTCCAAGGAACTCTATGCCCTGGCTGACATCTGGAAGGAATTCGGCAATATTGTCGAGGTGCGTGCCAATGCCAAAGTGAAGTTCTCGCCCATCGAACCCAATGTCAACGGCTACATCTACAACATTGCTCAACACCAGTATATCAATCAAGGCGAGGCTTGGGGTACACAGGCCGTTGTGGACTACTCAGGCTTTGTGTATCAGTTCCGCCGTTCCAATTCACTGCCAGAAGGAGTTTACTACCTTTACAGCAATGATGCTGGTGGCAATCACGTGCTATTCCGAACCTCTACCGACTCAAAGGTGGGAGAAGGAGTAAAGGCTTGTTTCGTGGATGGAAACGAGGGTAACTCTGCATACTGGAAGATTGTCCAGAACGAGGAGGACCAGACTTTCACCATGCAGGTGCCTGAGAACGACGCTACACACGTGGATGGAGAATACTTCGGTACACAGATGGACCATGCGTCCGAAACATCTCCATGGGGCACCAGTGGTATCTACTGGGACGTTACACCCGGAGATAATCCTGAACGCATTCAGTGGGCATTCATCAAACTGTCTGACGTGAACGCGGCCAATGCGCTTGACGAACTCGTCGCCTCGCTTGCCAAACTGCTCGACAAGGCCACTGCTAAATCCATTGAACATGCAGCCGAGCAAGCCGTATATGATGACTTCAACAGCGATGCAGAGCAAATCCAAGGCGCTATAGAGTCCCTTCGTAAGAAGTTGGGCTACATCGACTTCAATGATTCCCGTGCCAAGACTCTCTGCACCAACAACTGGGACACCGATGATGATGGAGAACTGACATATGAGGAAGCCGCCGCAGTGAAAGATATAGGAACCACCTTCAGCAATGCAGTCAGCCTGAAGTCGTTCGACGAGTTCCGTTACTTCACGTCGATTACCTCCATACCCAACAATGCTTTCAACAACTCTTCGTCGCTCGTCTCGCTCTACATTCCTGAGAACGTGCGCTCCATCGGTGAAAAAGCCTTCACAGGTTGCTCTGCGCTGAAATATATTGCCGTGCTATCGCCAGATGGTGTCGTGGAGAACACGAATTCCACACTTCCACACAACGCTGTGGTATTTGTTCCTGCCACACTTATCGAGGCCTATCAGTCAGCCGAGATATGGGGAAAGAACACAATCGCGGAGTACACAGGCATACCAACTGTGACTGCAGATGACGGTAGCCGTGAATACGGACGCACATTCAACAAATATACCTTCACCGTCAGCGGAGCACCAATCGACGGTGAGCCTACTTGTGCATACGAACCCCTCGTCAATGAGGAAACTGGTGAGCCATACACAGAGGCGCAGATGCCTGTTGGTCAATATCCTATCGTCATCAGTGAGGGAACTATCACCACTCCTGGTCTCCAACTGGTCAACGGCACGCTCACTGTAGAACCTGCCGAACTCACCATCACCGCTAAGTCTTATACCCGCAACAAGGGTGAGGAGAATCCTGAGTTCGAACTGACTTATAAGGGCTTCCGCAATCGTGAGAAAGCAGACCAAGCATTCACACTTCTCCCCACTGTGGAGTGTGAGGCAACAACTGATAGCCCGGGCGGTGAGTATGAGATTCGTGTAATGGGAGGAGTTGCCCCCAACTACACGCTCGTTTATGTGAACGGCACGCTCACTGTTATCGACCCTGTAGGAATTAAGGGTGTCACTACAGATGAAGACGAGGGCAAGACCTACGACCTCCAAGGACGCCCTTTCAACCGACCCACAACACTCGGCGTTTATATCATCAACGGCAAGAAAGTCGTGAAATAACGCCTGATGTAAGGATGAGGTTATGCTCGCATGGACTGTTCCATGCTGATAACACTTCTTTCTCAAATAAACTGGCCGTTCCGCTCATGCTGAACGGCCTTTTTAATTGTTTTTTCCATCCTTTTTTCGCTATCTCACAGAATATGATTAAATTTGCAAATTGTAATTTTTAAACTACAGATAAGTTCTACAATAAAATGGAAGTGAGAATAGAGGACAGTTGGAAACAGCGCTTGCAAGGTGAGTTCGACAAGCCTTATTTCGCAAGACTCGTGGCTTTTGTGAAGCAAGAGTACAGCCAGCACAAATGTTATCCTCCTGCCTCTCTTGTCTTTAATGCGTTCAATCTCTGTCCCTTCGACAAGTTGAAGGTGGTTCTGCTTGGACAAGACCCTTATCATGAGCCAGGGCAAGCGCATGGATTGTGTTTTTCAGTCAACGACGGTGTGCCTTTTCCACCATCCTTGCTTAACATTTTCAAGGAAATCAAAGACGACTGCGGAACAGAAATTCCTCACAGTGGCAACCTGACCCGATGGGCTCAACAAGGAGTACTGTTGCTCAATGCCACACTTTCTGTGCGAGAGCATCAGGCCGGTTCGCACCAGCGACAGGGGTGGGAGGAATTCACCGATGCGGTCATCAGCACTGTCAGCCGTGAGAAAAACCATGTCGTGTTCATCCTTTGGGGGGCATACGCACAAAGCAAGGCATCCCTCATCGACACAAGCAGGCATTTGGTGTTGCGTTCACCTCATCCTTCACCTCTGTCGGCTCATAGAGGATTTTTCGGCAACCACCACTTCAGTCTTGCCAATCAGTATATAGTTCAGAACGGAGGTTCAGAGATTATATGGTAATGAATATAATGAAAAAGAAAATAATGAAAGTGTCGTTGATGGTGGCTATGTTCTTAGCCCCGTTAGTGGCAGATGCACAGTCGGTCCAATCGGATATCTATCAGCGTAAACTGGCGAGAATGGAGCGTTTGAAACAACGGAGCGACTCACTTGTGGCGACGGAAATGCGGGCGGAAGGCATTGAATTCACCGATGGCAACAGCATCCACTTGCTCAAGAGCGGTCACGACAAGTTCGAGGACCTCTTCAAGGCAGTGGGTGAGGCCAAGTCGTTCATACACTTGGAGTATTTTAATTTCCGCAATGACTCCATTGCCAATCTGCTTTTCGACGTGTTGGCTGAAAAAGTGCGTCAGGGGGTGGAAGTACGCGCCATGTACGACGCATTCGGAAACTTGTCGAACAACCAGCCTATCAGCAAATCACGTCACGATTCCATCGCGAACTTAGGTATCAAACTGGTGAAGTTCGACCCGGTACGCTTCCCTTGGGTGAACCATATCATCCCGCGCGACCACCGCAAGATTGTGGTTATCGACGGACGCATTGCCTATACTGGTGGTATGAATGTCGCGGACTATTACATCACCGGCACTCCTGTAGTGGGTGCTTGGCGCGACATGCACATGCATATCGAAGGACCTGCTGTCAACCAGTTGCACGAGATTTTCTGCGCCATGTGGTATAAGGCTACCGACGAGTTGCTCTATGAGGACAAGTACTTTCCTGAACCGATACGCCAGAAGGAGAATATGTGCATGGCGGTTGTTGACCGCTGTCCCAATTATTCCAATAAGTCTATCAGGAAACTTTACACGTCGATGATTAACAACGCCAAGCATAAGATTGTGCTGATTAATCCTTATTTCGTGCCAACCCACAGCGTGAGGAGCGCCCTCAAACATGCCATTGACAGAGGCATCGATGTGCAAATCATGCTCTCTTCGAGAAGCGACATTCCCCTCACGCCTGACGCTTCATACTATGTGGCCAACAACCTCATGAAGCGTGGTGCCAAACTTTATCTCTATGAAGGCGGATTCCACCACACCAAGGCGATGATGGTGGATAGCCTCTTCTGCACCGTCGGTTCATCGAACCTCGACAGCCGTAGTCTGCGTTGTGACTACGAGGTCAACACACTCATCATGAACCAGGACATCACACGAGAACTGCTCGATATGTTCAATGAGGACATGAAAAACTCCACAGAACTTCACCCCGGATGGTGGCGTAAGCGCAAGTTCATGCAGAAATTCAAGGGATGGTTCGCCAACCTCCTCACACCAGTCCTTTAAGAATATACTATTTTTTCTATATAAGTACCTTCTAAAAATCACTTGCTACCCTACACAAAAAGTTCAAGTTTAAGGCTTTTCCAAACATTTTACATCAATGAGAAAATTCTTCCTATACATCGTTTTAGCGCTTTTAAGTTCCAATTCAATCATTGCACAGTCTGAAACCTATCCCAAACGGGAGTTCCGTGGGGCATGGATTCAATGTGTCAACGGCCAGTATCTTGGCAAGTCGTCTTCACAGTTGCGCGAGATGCTCTCGTCACAACTCGACGTGCTCAAGAAGGCTGGAATCAATGCCATTCTCTTCCAAGTCCGTGCCGAGGGTGATGCACTCTATCAGTCGAAATACGAGCCTTGGAGCCGTTATCTGACTGGTCAGCAGGGAGTCGCTCCTGCTGATGGATGGGACCCTCTGGCTTGGATGGTGGAACAGTGCCACAACCGTGGTATGGAACTTCATGCCTGGATAAATCCTTACCGCGCTAAGACAAAAGGCACACGTGAGATGGCGAAAGGACATTATTGCGTGAAGCATCCCGACCGCTATTTCCAGTATGGTGACCTCTATATCTTCAATCCAGCACTGGAAAGCAACCGGATGTACACTTGCATGGTCATTGAGGATATCATCACGCGCTACGATGTGGATGGCATTCACATGGACGACTACTTTTACCCTTATCCAGAGAATGGTATGGAACTGCCCGACCGCGCTTATTTTGAAGCAGATCCCAGAGGATTCACAGACATCGCAGACTGGAGGCGCGACAACGTCAACCTCCTTATCCGAGACATCCACCGACTCATACGCAGCACTCGCCCATGGGTGAAATTCGGAATCTCGCCTTTTGGCATCTACCGC
>CACYEC010000233.1 GCA_902773225.1 uncultured Bacteroidales bacterium | reverse complement strand
GAGGCACTGGCTCTTTTGGAAACCATACGACAGCGCACACCTGTGGCTCGATTCGCGCCCCAAAGCATGCAAGACAAGGTGGCCCTTCTGGAACAGCGCCTTCGCAGCATCAAGAAGAACCCCGGAGCGTGCTCTATTACCGATGCTAACAACCTTGTCGATGATGCGCTCGTCATGGAGGCCGAAGCGGTACGCCAACACCTGAAATGGCAGGCCAAGCACAAACTGGCTAAAACCATGGTCGATGCCTTGTTGAGACTCATGCAGGAAAACATGAAACTCAAGGTCAACAGCATCTACGACGAAAGCAAGACCGAGGAACTGCAGGCCGACTACTGGACACACGGCAAGTATAGCCAACTGGAACAACAAATCAAGGAGGTCCAGAAGCGTATCGACAGCGGACAGCCCGACATGGCCGAACTCGACCAATTGATTGCCAAACTCAACAAAATGAAGGAACAGGCTGACGAACTGCGAGAGGAAGCGGTCAACCTCGGTATCTTGAGCGAGTGCCGAGTGGCTGTCTCCAACGATATCCTCAATGCCATGCTTGAGCAGGGATGGGAATTGAAGGATGACCCAGGTTTCATGGGAGGAGATGAGGATGACGACTGCAGGGAAGGCACATACGCCGTGCTTGAGCGTAAGGTCACAGGCGAACAACTCTCCATACTCATTTTGCCTGAAGAACAGAACGGAACGACGGTCAATAAGATCATCTTCCATCGCAATGACGACCGCGTGGAAGCCGAAGGTGCATTCCAGACCCGCATGGAACAAATCAAGCGCGAAATAGAGAAGAGTGGTCATAAACTCGGAAGCATCAAGGCGCCCGCTTGTGGTGGCGACGGCAAGATACCGCAGCTGAAGGATTCGCAGAAACTCCGTCGAAAAGGAGCTGCCAAGGATGTTGACAAAGCCGTGAATAGAAGATAATTGCGCTCGATAACTACCCTCAAAATTTCGTAATAACGTTATAACGAAATCACGTGATAACGCAATCTTCGAAATGACGTTATTACGAAATCAAGATATCAAAAAACCGAAAAAAGTAAACCTCATGATCACACAGAGAATCGATGCTCTTAACATCAACGAAAGAGGTCTCTTCACCGCCATCTACGGCGTGAACAGAACTGATGAGGTCTATGTCACTGCAGACCTGCGTGTCAACAACCTCTATGAGGCGCTCTACCTCTATCTCAGACAGGAGGGATACATCACTGTGTTCTACGATGACAAAGCCTTCTCTTTCGAGCAACAACAACTCATCGACTTCTTCGGATTCAACGCACCGCAGCAGAACGCTCCCGCTTCACCTCGGCGTAGGGATTTCTTCGCTGGAAAGGGACCCATGGCCAAGAGCCGCGATGTGAACCGCCAGGTGAATGCCGCCAATGGAAACAACCTGACTGGAAATGGCGCTGACGATACCACACGCCATCCTTCCATCCGAGTCATCAACAACAGTTTTGAGAGAGTCTATGCCGTCACACAAAGCATCGGCTTCTTCAGTTCCATCAACGGGATGGTGGAGCGCGATGCGCAAAGGAAGGTGGCAGTGGTGTTCGTCAACCCCAACACCCTGCAGTACACCGAGGAGGAACAGAAGATGTACGAGAACATACTCAGTCATATCAGGGTGAACAATGTCAAGGTGAAAATTGGACTCAAGATTATCGCCCTTTATGACTTCAAAACTCCGGAGACCTTCTCGGAGGAACTGAAGAACGGCAGCGACAAGTTCTTCTTCCGCCCGCCTTTCAAAGACCTCATCCTCACCGATCTCACACCCACTACCGACAAAGAGGGAAACACAAAGAAACAAGTCCTCAAGACCGTCTTCTTTATGGCTGACCCCGAACGTGACGAAATTGCCAATATGCTGAACCGAAGAAGAATCACAGAGGGACTCCCCCATATCTTTGGAAACGTTCCCTGGGATCATATAGTGCTGAGGATGTGGCAGGGCATATCTACTGACAAGAAGCAAAAGGATGCCAATACTTTGCGCATGATGCGTGATTTCATCACATTGCCTATAGAAGACTTAGATCAAATCATCAATAACATGGATACAATCAGAGCAATCGATAAACTCAATGCCATGCAGGGCATTGACAACATCAGGAAACAGTTCGATGACTATAGAAAGGCACTCAAGGCTCATCGAGCAGGAGAGGGTGGAGGACGATTCCGTCCACACATGGCGCTCATGGGAAGTCCAGGAACTGGTAAATCGACCGTGGCGCGGCTATTCGGCGACATTCTTCGTGAGGACGGACTCCTCCCCAAAGGACATTTCGTCAAGGTGGATGTCAGCGAACTCATCGGAGAGTATATCGGAAGCACAAGGCCGAAAACAAGAGCTGTCTGTGAGCGAGCCCGTGGCGGTGTCCTCTTCATCGACGAAGCCTACGGACTGATGTCGGGCGACAACGAGCACGGCGACGTCAACTACGGGTCAGAGGCCATCGAGGTCCTCATCCAGTTCATGGAGGACAACGACGACTCCCTCGTCATTCTCGCAGGATATACTGACGAGATCATGCATCTCATCAATGAGG
>CACYEC010000232.1 GCA_902773225.1 uncultured Bacteroidales bacterium | reverse complement strand
GGATTGAATTGTGTTGTGAACGGATTTTGTGCGATGGACAGCCCCACAGCTCTAGGCAACTTGTTGCTAGCACCCTCGATGAAATTTTCGAAAGTGTGTTGAGGATTGAGTTGGGAGTCTATTGGTTGCGGTTGTGCAGCATCGAGAACCGAATAAGACTGGTTGGCCCTTGTTCTCGGTAGAGGTTTTTCGATGTCGTCTTCCTTGTTGTCAGAATCCACCACCATGCCAATGTTGTTAGTTTTGTCGGTGACGATTTTGTATGCAAGTTTTACTCCGTTCCCGAATTCTCTTTTGAGCACCTTGCTGATCAAGTCAATGAAGTTCTCCTCAAGGTACTCATAGACGAATGGGCTTGGCACCTTGACGACAATCGTCATCGAGGCCGGTGTGTAGGACTCGAAGACAATTGGCTCGAACCATGTTTTATATTGCTGCTCTGAGACGTTGTTCTTGATGACCAAGAGACATTTCGACCAGAGTTCCGCTGGATTTTGTTTCATTGACTATTTGAAAAGGTATTAAGACAAAAGATGCCTTTCTTTTAAATTCGAATGCAAATATCGGTATTTTTTTTGTGATAAGCAAATGTTGGTTTTAGGATTATTTCAACGAAAATCCGTAAAATACTATGGAATGGACATTTACCCCATTTGGTTAAACTGTAGAAAATTTTTTACATTTGCATTTTTGCAAGTGATTGAAATATCGTAAGTTATAAGAAAAGAATATGGATTGACAAAATCGAAATCTTTTATAATAAATATTAATACAACTATCTGTTTATCAATTTATTTTTTATTTTTATTAAAGTGATTGTTTATGGTATTATTATTTAGACCTATTCTATTTTAAGCACTCTGATGTGTTTTTTTTCAGTTTGTTTTTCAATTATCGAGGAAGCGGCAGCGTTACGTTTTTTTAACACGAAGAAGGACATTATCCAATGGCATCTTTGTGTTTAATAAGCATATTGTTTTGATGCATGCTTGTTTTGCATGCTTCTTATATGAATGAAGTATGAAGTATTGTTTTTTATTTGTCCTTTTTCCCGAAAATGGAGAAATGCACATACCTTTTGGGGTGCTCCCTAAGATTGACCAGGAGCGAGTCGGCATGAGCCATGGTTGAGTTGAGGTTGTCATAAACAGAACGATCATTCATCAAAAGTCCAAGTGATCCATCATTGTCGTTGAGTGCCGCCGTGAATGTTTTTAGATTTTGCAATGTAGCCTGAAGTTCGGCCAGGGTGCTTTCCAAGTCAAGATTTTGGATTTTCCCATTGAGGTTGTCGGTCACATTGACAACGTTTCCCATAGCCGAGTTGGCGTTATTAAGCACGCCGTCAGCCTTTCCCATGAGTCCAGGAATGCTTTTGTTTACTTCAGCCATGAGGGAGTTGATTTGCTTAGTAGTCGTAGTGAGGTCGTATGTGACTTGTTCTGCATGATGAACGGTAGAAGGCAGTGCAGGGTCGGCAAGGATATAGTTGACGCTGGTAAGTATGGAGTCGATCTTTGGCAGTAGTTTTTCCACTTTTGGCACCATGTCTTTGACCTGTGCCAAAGCCCCTCCATTGATTCTTCCATCAATGTTCCCATTCGTTTGCACGAATCCGTCTTTGGCATCCCCCTCCACGAGGTTGATTTCCACGTTTCCAAGCAAGTCGCTTGATATTTCAGCAATGGTGCCAACCGGAATTTTGAATTTTTTGTCAATATCTACTTCGACGACGATTTTTCCATGGTTGTCATAATCATAATTGATGTCCGTGACGGTTCCCACCTTGTATCCATTTGCTTTGACAGGATTGGATTCTGAAAGCCCATCAATATTAGAGAAATTGATATAATAGTTGTTTCCGTCTGCCCATATCCTGGCTCCTTTGAGGTAGTTCATTCCGAAGAAGAGCAATACGATTCCAACGATGGCGACCAATGCTATTTTTATTTCTTTGGTAAAGACTTTCATAAGACAAAAAAGGAAAAGTGATTATTGTTGTTTTCTGTATTCTCTTATTGCGTTTGGGAGCGGTATTTTATATCCGTCTCTGAATGCGATGATGAATGCACCGGGAAACTTGTCAAGCAGCGTGTTTCTCAAGTTTTCCACTTCAGCGAAATTATCTGTGGCACCGACTGTGTATTTCACCAAGCCGTTTTCGACATATGCATCGACGCCTTTGACTCCATGGAAGAATTCGCTATTGACATTTTTGGGTTCAGTTGTAGCTGCTATCTGAACTTTGAAGATGGGTCTCCCTTCAAGAATTGTACCTTGTGGTGGTGCAGTCACCTCTGGGAGTCCATGAAATCTAGTTGGGGTATCACCTTGCAAATTCTGACCAGAGTCGGTCGTTTGTGCAACTATTGCAGAATCTGTTGGTTTCTGGCCAGGCTTGGTCGTTTGTGCAACGGTGGATGGATTATCAGACTTCTGACCGGGGTCGGTCGTTTGTGCTACGACAGTTGGATTTGCTGGCTTCTGACCGGGGTCGGTCGTTTGTGCTACGACGGATGGATTATCTGATTTCGGGCTGGGGCCGGTCGTTTGAACAACGACGATTGGACTATCTGACTTCTGTTTGGGTTCGGTCGTTTGTGCAACGACGCTTGCTTGGTTAGAGACTTTAGGCAAACCAGCCCTGCTTGCCACATCAGTGGTTTGAGGTGGTACGCTAACCAAGACGTTCTTGTCCCCTGTGGGGTTTGAAGGGTTAACAGGTTGTGGGGTGTTGGAATCTTGCTTTGATTTATCGTTGGGTGCTTGGGGGGCTGTTGCCGCCACAATTGGTACATCCTTGTCAAGACTGTTTGATTGGTGAGTGTAATCCTTTGCGTTCTCTTCTGGAATGTCGAGTGGAACGGGATCCTGAGGGTTTGTGTAGGTAGAGATTGTTCCGATGCCTCTTACTGCCCTTGGTTGTGCATATTCTGTGACCGCATAAAGATTGTCGTCTTGCTCCACGATGCTATTTGAGGGCAGGTCTTCATTGTCGCCGTTGCCATCCTCATCACCATGTGCAAGCATGATCCCTGTTTCATTGGAGGCCATATCCTTCATTTCCATGTCGCCAGATGGTTCTAATTGATGTTCATCTTCGTTTTGCGCCATCTTGGTGCCATATTTTTTCTTATATTTGACAAAGGCGTTATAGATACCTTTTGCTATTTTGTCTTGTCCCTCTTTTGAGTTGAGATACGTTTCCTCATCAGGTGTTGTGATGAACCCCATTTCAATAAGACAGCTGGGCATGGATGTCTCCCTGAGCACGAGGAATCCCGCTTGGTGCACCCCTTTATTCACCCTTGCACTGGAAGAGCAGACTTCGCCTTGTATTAATTTTGCAAGTTCCACGCTGTTGGCCATGTTTTTGTCTTGTAGGATTTCAAACATAATGTAGCTTTCAGCGGAATTGGGGTCGAATCCCGCATATGTCTGCTTATAGTTTTTTTCAATGAAGATGACTGAATTTTCCCTTTTTGCCACGTTGAGGTTGTCGGCCGCCCTGTGCATACCGAGAGTGTAAGTTTCGAATCCTCTTGATATTTTCCCTCCGTCGAGTGCGTTTGTGTGTATTGAAATGAAGAGGTCGGCCTTGTTTTTGTTGGCGATGTTGGCACGTTCTTTGAGTTCAACGAACACATCAGTCTTTCTTGTATAAATCACTTTGACGTCAGGACAGTTTTTTTCCACATAACTGCCAAAAGCGAGTGCCACTTTCAGGTTGAGGTCTTTCTCTTGTGATGTCTTCCCTATCGCCCCAGGGTCTTTCCCGCCATGCCCTGCATCAATGACAAGCACGAACTTGCCAGCGGCAAGTCCTTGCATAGCCAAAAGAGCCATGAAAGCAATAATTAATCCAATCTTTTTACGCATTTCCATTACAATTCTTTTGCAAAATTAATCAATTATGCTTGAAAAACCTTTTTTGTGGTGTCGTTTTATCATTATTTAAGATACAATAGTTGTTTTTGAGTAAAAAGACATTGTAACAGAAAATTTGAAGTCCAATGCTTTCTCTTTTTTTGTGTCTTGCTGTTCAGTTTCTGGTGAACAAAGCCCTAACTCCAGCCCCATCGCATTGCGCACCCATTGGGGGATTGACTTTTACGATTTCCAGCATCACTTCATAGACGGTGTCGAATTCTTGCATGATGGAGTCGGCGACCCTTGCCGCCACATGTTCCAGCAAAGCAGAAGGTGTGCTCATCTCTTTCTTGACGATTTCAAGGATGGTCGCATAGTTGAT
>CACYEC010000231.1 GCA_902773225.1 uncultured Bacteroidales bacterium | reverse complement strand
GGTCGATGGGGAACTGGTCGGTATCCCAGCCGTTCTGGTAGTCACCACGGTTGGCGTCGATGCTGCCGAGCATGCCGGCATCAACTGCGCAAGCGAGTTCGTGCTCGAAGGTGTGCCCGGCCAATGTGGCGTGGTTAACCTCAATGTTCACCTTGAAGTCCTTGTCAAGACCGTTGGCGCGGAGGAAACCAATCACGGTCTCTGTGTCTACGTCATACTGGTGCTTGCTGGGCTTCATGGGCTTGGGCTCGATGAGGAAGGTACCCTTGAAACCTTTGCCGCGAGCGTAGTCACGGGCCATGCCGAGCATGGTGGCCATGTGCTGCTTCTCACGCTTCTGGTCGGTGTTCAGAAGGCTCATGTAACCTTCGCGGCCGCCCCAGAACACATAGTTCTCTGCGCCCAGCTCAATACCTGCGTCGATGGCGTTCTTGATCTGAACGATGGCGCGAGCCACTACGTCGAAGTCGGGGTTTGTGCTGGCACCGTTCATGTAGCGCTTGTTGCCGAATACATTGGCAGTCGACCACAACAGCTTGATGCCGGTCTCTGCCATCTTCTCCTTCAAGTAAGCTACGATTGCCTTCATGTTGGCCTCGTACTCCTCTACGTTGGCACCCTCAGAAATGAGGTCTACATCATGGAAGCAGAAATAGGGGATACCAAGCTTCTGCATGATCTCGAAACCAGCGTCAACCTTCTGCTTGGCGATGGTCAGAGCGTCTGCGCCTTGGCTCCAGGGGAAGCACTTGGTGCCGCCACCGAACTGGTCGCCACCGTCTGCGCACAGGGTGTGCCACCATGCCATGGCGAAACGAAGCCAGTCCTTCATCTTCTTGCCCATGATCTCTTTCTCTGCGTCATAGTAGTGGAATGCCATTGGATCTGTAGAATCCTTGCCTACGAAAGGAATCTTACCTACTTCAGGAAAATACTCTTTTGCCATAATGATTTTTTTGTTTTTTGAATTAGTTTGTTGGATAATTAAAGTTCTTGAATTATTTGTTGTTCTCTAACCTAGAATATCTAAGATGTTTAGAATTCTAGTTTTTCTTATTTTCCCATGATGGTGTCAAGGCGCTGTTTCCAGAGGGCGTATGCCTCAAGATAGGCGCTTTGGTTCTGCACGTCCGGCTCGATGGTCGAAATGTGACGGAGGGTGCTGAACGCCTCGTTCGCGTCCTTGTAGATGCCTGCGCCGATACCGGCTCCCTTGGCGGCTCCTACGGCACCATCGGTCTCATAGAGGTCGATGGTGGCGCCTGTCACACTGGCCAACGTCTTGGTGAAGATGCCGTTCAGGAACATATTGGCGTAGCCTGCGTGGATGTTGTTGATTGCCATGCCCATGTCCTTCATGATGTCGATGCCCTGCTTGAACGAGAACACGATGCCCTCGTGCGCGGCGCGGATCAGGTGGGCCTTGCTGTGAACATTGAAGTTGATGCCCTGGATGGAGCAACCGATGTCCTCATTCTGGAGAATGCGTTCTGCACCATTGCCGAATGGAATGATGCTCAGGCCGTTGCTGCCGATGGCAACTGTAGCGGCAAGTTCGTTCATGTCGTTGTAACTGCAACCCTCGGGAGCCACGTTGCGCTTCATCCATGCGTTGAGGATTCCTGTGCCGTTGATGCACAGCAACACGCCCAGACGGGTCTGCTCCTCGGTGTAGTTCACGTGAGCGAAGGTGTTCACACGGCTCTGTGGGTCATAGTTCACCTGGTCGAGCACACCATAAACCACACCAGAAGTACCACCTGTGGCGGCTATCTCTCCGGCGTTCATCACGTTCAAAGACAAGGCGTTGTTGGGCTGGTCGCCACCACGGTAACTGATAGGTGTGCCGGCTTTCAGACCTAATTCCTCGGCCACTTCCTTGCTCACCACAGATTGAACGGCAAAGGTGGGAACGATGTCGGCGATGATGTCGCGGCTGAAACCAAAGTAGTTCATCACGTCCTGACTGACCTCGCGGTTCTTGAAGTCCCAGAAGATGCCTTCCGACAAACCGGATATGGTGGTGTTGATCTCACCGCTCAGGCGCATCGCAATGTAGTCGCCTGGAAGCATGATCTTGTAAATCTTATCAAACAACTCGGGCTCGTTCTCCTTCACCCAAGCCAGTTTGGCGGCGGTGAAGTTGCCGGGAGAGTTGAGAAGGTGGCTCAGGCATTTCTCTGCCCCGATGGATTCGAATGCCTTGTTGCCGTAGGGCACTGCACGGCCGTCGCACCAGATGATGCTCGGACGCAACACTTGCTTGTCCTTGTCCACACACACCAGACCGTGCATCTGGTAACTGATACCGATGGCCTCGATGTCATCGGGCTTGGCGCCAGTCTTGTCAACTACCAAACGAGTGGCGGCTTTCATGTTATCCCACCACATCTCGGGACGCTGTTCTGCCCAGCCGGGTTTCTTCGCGATAATCTCTGCTTCTTTTTCTGGCCAGAATGCGGTGGCGGCTATAGCGCCTGTCTCTCTGTTCACCAGTGAGGCCTTCACTGATGACGTGCCGATGTCGTATCCAAGTAAATACATGCTGTTTGTTTTTTTGATGTCTGTTTTCTTCTGTGATTAGTTTTGATTAGTATGGCGGCCGGTTGGGTGTTCTTCACAGGCATATCTGACAACGACCGTCTTACATTTACTAAGTGCAAAGATATTCAACCTTTCCCGATTGGCAAATTTTTTTTATTACAAAATTTGTAACTTTTGTAACATTTACTGTTTACTTATCATTCGTTAACAGGGAATGATACTTTTACACAATATCTATGATGGAGCCTGCAAGCCCTTTTTTACTTACTTAAAAGAATTGCATCAGCGGGTAAATGAAAATAATCAGTGCGTTTTTTTCGTAATACATAGTTTTTTCTTAATTTTGCACTGACAATCATGGTGAGGTCGGCACGGCTGACTTAACGCCCTATTTAACTTCTTTTTTTGGCTTCCGAAACTTTAGTTATTGTTTATATATAAAAGCGACAATGAAATGTAAGTTATATATCATATTACTCATGTTACTATTCATCTTCCCGTTCATCCATGCTCAGGAAGGACAGAAAGAACAGAAACAACGTTCGGCGTTCCTCGACAAGGCGTTGAAATTGATTACATACGATGTCACAAAACTCGATACCAATTATATCTCTGTAGCCGACCGACAGTGGCTCTTCATGCTCAATTCCGTCGTCAGCAAGACCAATGTCGATATCAAGACACCTGATATTCTTGTGAGTCCTACAATGAGCGAAGGACTGATGGGATTGGTACCTGTGGGGTCAAATCTGGGAAGACTGAAAATTGATGCTTCAACACCCTACAGCTACCGACTCGGTTTCTACATCAGCTACGGAAAGCTCGGAGGGGGATACAATATGGCGCTTACACACCACAACGACCAGGAATTCAATTTCAAATTCAATGGCAACAGATTCGGCATGGATTTGAGATACCATAGGACGAAGAAAATCGAGGGAGAATTCGAATTCGCCAACATGGAAAATCTCGAAAATATAATGATAGAGAAAATCAATTCTATGTCCGAAGATGAGATAGAAGAGATGTTTAATAGGGTGGAAGAACTCGAGAAGAAATTGGATGAGGCTGAGAACATTGAGCAGGGAAACATACAAATCACATCTTTTGTCTGCAACATGCATTATGTCTTCAACCACAAGAAGTTCAGTTATGCCGCGGCTATGAAACCCAAGAAAATACAACTCAAGTCGGCGGGCTCATGGTTGCTGGGGTCTTCGATTTACTATATGCAGTTCAAGGCGGTCAATGACGAACTCGTCATGACTTTCAATGGACTCAACCGTTTCAAATCCTTCTTCTTCGCTTTGGGAGGAGGATATGGCTACAACTGGGTGACTTGTAAGCATAAACTCATGTTCCACGGTTCCATCATGCCTATGCTCATGTACTCTATTAAGTCTGACGCGGGGATGAAAGACCGGACCATGACTGATGAGGAACGTACACGCCTCAAGGAGGCTACTAAGACATACTTAGGAGGAAAATCCCATCTCACCTACGCTGGAGTGGCGCGGGCTTCTGTCGTCTATCAAATCTCCGACAGCTATGTGGGAGGAATCGACTGCAATTTCGACATCTTCAAAATCGGACGCTCACCGCGATACGAGACACTCGCTCGCGACTGGATCTTCCATGCCTACCTCGGCTACAGGTTCTAATCCACCACCAGCCGAGTTCGGCCTAATGTTCAATGTTCAATGGTCAATGTTCAATTAAAAACCTTATTATATTATGAAAATTATCAACTTCGCCGACTCCAAAACAGTCATCAATCAGTATGTGGCTGAACTCCGCGACGTGAATGTCCACAACGACAGGGCGCGTTTCCGTCACAACCTACAACGTATAGGGCAACTCATGGCTTTCGAACTGAGCAAGACGCTCAATTACTCCGAGAAGGACATCACCACACCCCTCGGCATCGCCAAGGCTAACACACACGACGACCAAATCGTGCTCGCTACCATCTTCCGCGCTGGACTGCCTTTCCATGCCGGATTCCTCGACATCTTCGACAAGGCTGGAAACGCATTCGTGTCTGCCTATCGTTATTATAAGGATAAGGAAGGTGTGGACGTGGGCATCAAAATCGAATATATCGCTTCTCCGGCACTCGATGGAAAGACGCTCATCATCGCCGACCCGATGCTCGCTACTGGAGGAAGTATGGAACTCGGATACGAGGCTTTCCTCACTAAAGGAACACCCGAAACCGTACACCTCTGTTGTGCCATTGCGTCCAAGAAGGGCGTGGAGTACGTCAAGAAGGCTTTCCGCGACAAACCTAACTTCTACCTCTGGTGCGCTGCCATCGACCCCGACCTCAACGAACATTCCTACATCGTTCCTGGTCTCGGTGACGCTGGCGACCTCGCATACGGCGAAAAAATTTAAAGGCTTCATACCTGTAAATCGCCTGCGGTTTCATTCAATTACCAAAAAAATAACTCGACTTTCGTAGGTTATAATGGAATAAAAAAGGGAAGTATAAGTGCTACGCCAGTGGGTGTTATGTGCTATGCACAGGACAATAGCTTTTGATTGCAGTTGTATCGTCCAGCGCGAAAGTGCTTAACTCCCCCTTTAACTCCCCCTTTAACTTCCTTTTTAACTCCCTATTAAAATCATGGCTGCAGAGCAGACTCCCGACCGACAACAGTTCGCACTCAACTACCCATTCACCACTCATGTCTTCAACACCGTGGAATTCTCCACTCTCAACGAGGACAAGTGCGACGAACTCAGGTTCTTGGAATTCAAGGACCATAAACCACGCATGGGCATCACACTCGGACTACGCGGAAGCCTGCTCTGCTCTCCTTTCAGCGCTCCATTCGGAGGATTCGTCTTCGCCGACAAGGACATCTCGCTCGAAATGGTCGATAAGGCCGTGAAGTCGCTCATCAGGTATGCCGACCTCTATCGCCTCTCCATTCGCATCACATTGCCACCATCATTCTACAATCCCCAACTCATCGCTAAGCAAATCTACTGCCTCACGGCAAACGGATTCAGACAACTTTACAGCGATGTCAACTTCCATTTCGACATCCTGTCTTTCGACAATTACAAATCCATCCTCTGGCGAAACGCACGCAAGAACCTCCAAAGGGCGCAACGTGAGCCTTTCGTCTTCCAAAAGGCACAAAACCAAGACGATATCATCGCTGCATACACCACCATACAGCAGAACCGACAAGCGAAAGGCTATCCTCTCAAAATGTCCCTCGAAGCCGTACTCGATACCATTGAAATCATAGATGCCGACTTCTTCAACCTCAGTATGAACGGTTCCAATGTGGCGGCGGCACAGGTCTTCCATGTCGCCCACGACGTGGTACAGGTCATCTACTGGGGCGATGTCCCTGGCTTTGAGAACTACCGCCCCATGAACTTCCTTGCCGAAAGGATTGTGGATTTCTACAAGCGTGCTGGCATCCATTTCATCGATGTAGGACCTTCATCCCAGTTCGGCGCACCAAGCATCGGACTCTGCAATTTCAAGGAAAGCATCGGCTGCCGCGTAGAAAACAAATACACCTTCGAATACAACCCCAAGCACTAACAACTCCCCTCCCATCTAAGTGCAAGGCTCCATCGACTCCTCTCCCATCTAAGTGCAAGGCTTCATCAACTCCCCTCCCATCTAAGGGGAGGGGTGCCCGTAGGGCGGGGTGGGGTGTCTCTTCCCCCTCCATAGTCAGTGAGTGCTGTGCCCGCCCTCTCCATCCCCGCTGCATCCATCAGCAAAAAAATCACTCTTTTTTCCGCAAACATAGTGCTCATTCCGTTATTTATTCCTAAATTTGCAGATTAGATTTGAATAACAACACATTCTATTATATGGACAACAATTCATCAGATGGTGATGCTGTTCCTAATACAGCAACCAACAAACCTCAGGCGGGTATTTTCAACGCCCGTGAACTCGGTCTGCCTAAGATGGGACTCTTAGGACTTCAGCACCTTTTTGCCATGTTCGGCGCTACTGTCCTCGTTCCTGTCATCACAGGACTTCCTGTTCCTACAACATTGCTCCTCGCTGGTATCGGAACACTGATTTTCCATTTCATCACAAAACTCAAGGTACCTGCTTTCCTCGGTTCATCCTTCGCTTTCATCGGTGGATACGAAGCCGTCAAGAGCATGGGCATGGAGATGGGCATGACTCAGACTCTTGCACTCGACTATGCCTGCATCGGCATATTCTGCGCAGGTATGGTCTATTTCATCCTTGCTGGACTCATCAAACTCTTCGGTAGCCGAAAGATTCTTCGTTTCTTCCCGCCCATCGTCACCGGACCTATCGTCATCGCCATCGGTCTCACTCTTTCGGGCAGCGCCATATCCAACTGCACTCAGTCATGGCTCATTGCCATACTGGCCATTCTCATCGTCATCATCGCCAACATCTGGGGGAGGGGCATCCTGCGTATCGTGCCCATTCTGCTCGGTGTGGTTGGCTCATATATCGTGGCTGCCTGCTGTGGCATGGTCGACTTCCAGGAGTTCATCGACGCGCCTTGGTTCGGACTGCCTTTCTCGCGCGAAACTACCGTTCTCGCTGTCTTCGATGCACCCAACTGGGACTTCATGCTCTCGGCCATCATTGCCATCGTGCCGATTGCTTTCGCCACCATCGTCGAGCATATCGGAGATATGTGCGCCATCTCTTCAACCACTGGCAAGAACTACCTCTACGACCCGGGACTGCACCGCACGCTCACGGGCGACGGAGTGGCCACAGCATTGGCTTCTCTATTCGGAGCGCCTGCCAATACCACTTACGGAGAGAACACGGGGGTGCTCAACCTCACCAAGGTCTTCGACCCGCTCGTTATCCGCATCGCGGCTTGCTTCGCCATCCTACTGTCGTTCTGCCCTAAGTTCGCTGCCCTCATTCATCTCATGCCGGCTGCTACTATCGGTGGAGTGTCACTCATACTATACGGCATGATCTCCGCTGTCGGTATCCGCAATCTCGTCGAAAGCAAGACCGATTTCTCCAAGTCACGCAACGTCATCATCGCAGCACTCATACTTGTGCTTTCCATCGGAATCAAGTACGGAGCTAACGACAAGGTGATGATCGGCGACATCGGATTCTCCGGACTTGCCATCGCTGCCCTTGTGGGTATCGTTCTCAATGCCGTCATCCCTCCAGGAGTGAAGGCGTCCGACGAGACTGACCAAAGAATAGACGATAACAAAAGTAAGCAGAAAGTAATCATTTGAGAATCGTGAAATGCTTTAATTTCGATTTTCATGGTTTTTGAATAGTTATGGATCTGATTATCATTTATGTGCTTATCACTGTCGTGATCTCTGGTATGTGCTCCGTACTCGAGTCTGCACTTTTATCAACACCTTTGTCATACGTCACCACACTCGAGAGCAAGAATCATCCCAAGGCCAAACGCCTGAGACAATATAAGGACGACATCGACCGGCCCATATCGGCCATCCTCACACTCAACACCATCGCCAATACTGCTGGAGCCGCGCTCGTCGGAGCGCAGGCTGCGCAGGTCTTCGGCAGCACTTACGTCGGCGTGGTCTCTGCGCTCTTCACGCTGCTCATCCTCATCTTCTCCGAAATCATACCTAAGACCATCGGAGCGGAATACTGGCGGAACATCATTCTGCCGGCTTCTTCTGTCATCCGTGTGCTGATTATCATCACATACCCTCTGGTCGTCCTGCTCGAGTGGATTACCGGACTCTTCACATCCGACAACCGACCCGCAGCCGTCAGCCGTGAGGAGGTCTCCGCCATGGTTACCGTTGGGGCAGAGGAAGGTGTGCTTGAGAAGAAAGAGAACAAGATGATACAGCATTTGCTCAAACTCGACGAAATCACAGCAGAGGAAATCATGACACCAAGCGTCGTGGTGGACCTCGTCAACGAGAAGATGACTGTCCGTGAGTTCTACAAGAAAGAAGAGTACAGCAAGCACTCACGCATTCCCGTCTATACCGACACCGACGACTATGTCTCCGGATATGTACTGCGTCAGGCTGTGTTGGAAAGGTTGGCGGAAGACAAGTTCAATACTACGCTCGCAGAACTGGCTCGCCCCATCCTCACTTTCGAGGAGGAGACTCCTGTTTCCGAAATATGGGAAAGCCTGCTTGAAAAGAAAGAGCAAATCTCTGCCATCATCGACGAGTACGGAGGATTCCGAGGGCTCGTCACCATGGAAGATGTCATCGAAACCATGCTCGGTTTCGAGATTGTAGATGAACGCGACTCCGTGGTCGATATGCAGGAACTCGCCATCCAGCAATGGCAGAAGCAGAAGCGAAAAATCCACCGACGTCCAGCCACACCCGAATAAAAACTCCCCTCCCATCTAAGGATTCTCCTCAACTCCCCTCCCATCTAAGGGGAAAGGCTTTTTCAACTCCCCTCCCATTTAAGGGGAGGGGTGGCCGTAGGCCGGGGTGGGGTATATCTGGACCGATTTGGGCTATTTATCTCATCCCATAGAGACAGTGTGTCCGGGCTTTTCAAGCACGGGATTTAGACGCTTCCGCCCCGTGCCCGCCCTTTCCATGGGCGGTGTATTCACCAGCAATCATTCTGGTTGTGTGCAGGCCCGCAGTGCGGGTCTGGAGGCATCACCAGCCAAAACAAAGCATCCGTGGCGGTAGCCACGGATGCCCTATGTCTATGACGAGTAATATCTCCAGAAAAAGCCTAAACTCTACTCCACGCTCAATTCCAGTACCTTAGTCGTCTCCTCCTCATCCACCTTGTAGTGTTCCGAGATGCGCTCGCCAACTATCCATGCGATGTCATCCCCCGACACCAGCACCTTCTGGTGCTCTTTTTGGAACCTGTTGAGCTTCCTCTCTGTCAGGAAATCGCTCACCAGTTTCAAATCCCCTTTCAGACCGAAAGGAGCGAACGAGTCACCGTTCTTCACTGTCCTGAGTTTCAACGGCAAAGTCAGTTTGTCATAGTCGAGATAAGCATGGTGGCGGTCGGTGTTGATTTTCACATCTTCTATATATACGATGCGGTATTTAATCAGTCCAAGGTCGCGTACCTCAAACTCGCCCTCGTCACCGCTGATGTCGATGGTGCGCTCCATCTCGTCTGCCTTCAGACGCATAGGCTCGATGATAATCTCTGTCCTGTCGATGAGCAGACGCTGCTTGGGCGTGGTGAATATCTTACCCACTTCCCTCAACGAGGCGAAGATACTAATCTCCTGGGCATGGTTGAAACCCAACGGATAGATAATCTCATGAAGTACCGAACGGGGCGACACCTGGTGAAGCATCGCGTTGATGTTCACCTTCACCACATCCTGCTCCTTCGTCGAACATTCAGCAATCGCCTTCTGCATGGCGTCCTCGTAAATCTTGCACACCTCCCTCATGTTGTCCATCGACTGAGCGATGTTGGCGGATGCCGAGAGATTGATGGAATTGAGCACGGGAACTACGTCCAAGCGAATCTTGTTGCGGCTGAACACGTCCTCACGGTTACTGCTGTCCTCCACGAAATCCTGACCGTGGCGCTCCAGATAGAAGAGAATGTCGCTACGGCTGATGCACAGGAAAGGACGAACCACACGGCCGTTCTTGGGAGGTATCCCGCGCATACCGCGGATACCCGTGCCGCGGACAAGGTTCAGCATCAGAGTCTCCACATTGTCGTCACGGTGGTGAGCGGTGGCAATAGCCTGGTCACCCGTCTCGTCCAGTACCTCACGGAAATAAGTGTAGCGTTGTTCGCGGGCGGCTATCTCGATGCTGATGCCCATCTTGCTGGCGAATATGCCCGTCTGGAAGTCGCGCTTGAACAAACGGATGCCCATACGCTGGCATAAGTCTGTGACGAATGCCTCGTCACGCATGCTCTCCTTGCCGCGCAGATGGAAGTTGCAATGGATAGCGTCGCATTGATAACCTAATTTAGTCAGTAACAGAAGCAGACAAACAGAATCTGCGCCTCCACTCAGCGCTATAGCCAATTTTCTCTGTTTGTCGAGAAGATCGTTCAACTCGATGAATTTCTCCACAGTCTTCTCTATGGTCGTAATGTCTTGCATGTCTTTTTTTGCCTTGTTAGTTCGATGTTTTTCCTTTTGTTTTGGGGGCGGTCAACACTGATTGAGAAGGGTGGTCACACCTCTGTCCTCAATATGACGACCCTGTCATTAGGTTTTGTGGCAAAACCCAATGCAAAATTACTCCTTTTGCACAAACCAACAAACTCTTGTGCATGGTTTTTTCCTAAAAATGCACATTTTTCCTACTTTTTGAGCATATTAAATGAAAAACTTGTGAAAAAATGACGCTATTTTTTGTTTACATCCGCGAAAAGAGTTAATTTTGCATTCGGAAATCGGAAATGGATGGTTCATCCCCCTCATTTCCCTTTCCAACCATACAATCATATTCTGGTGCCTTGGATGAGTGGCTTAG
>CACYEC010000230.1 GCA_902773225.1 uncultured Bacteroidales bacterium | reverse complement strand
TGTGAAGCGGTAGTGCTCCCACAGGTGTTGGCACAACCAGTTGCCACCCATCTGCCAGTTGGCCCACATCGGATTGTCATTGCCAAAGTCACCCACAGGAGTGGTCAATCCCCAGATATCGGAGTTGTGGTGTGCCACCCATCCCCTCGTGTGGTAATATTCCTGTGCTGTGTTGCGTCCGTTCTTGGCTAAACCTTGAATCCAATGCAGTAGCGGTAGGTGCATTTCTGAGAGATTGGTGGTTTCTGCAGGCCAGTAGTTCATCTCTGCGTTGATGTTGGTGGTGAAGTTGCCTCGCCAAGGGGCACGCAGATGCTGACTCCAGATGCCTTGAAGGTTGGCTGGTGTGCCACCAGGTCGTGATGAGGAGATGAGCAGGTATCGCCCGTAATGGAAATACAGTTCCTCCACAAACGATGACAGGGCAGTGGTGGCTTTCGACATGTCGTTGTACGCGCGAAGCAATGAGTCTGTAGGTGTGTTGTAGAGTTGTGAATCCACATCACTCGCACAAGCAGCGTGATTCAAGGTGAGTGTCATGCGGTCGAAGTAACTCTTGTAGTCTTGCTGGTGGCGAGCCAACAGTTTTTCGTAAGAACAGTTCACTGCATTGTTCAATGTCTGAGCCACAATGGATTTCTCGTCCTTTCCTTCCTTGACGGGGCATTTGTCCATGCCGTTGAAACTGGTGGCTGCAGTGAGGATGATGACCACTTCGTTAGCACCTGAAACCTGCACTCCTTTCTTGTCAGTGGTTAATGCCCCGCCCTTGTGTTTCACACTCAAACGAGTCTCCGCTCTCATGCCAGTCAACCCTTCTTCGTTGCCAAGCACTGCTTTCATCATCTCGTTGGGCTTGTCCATCATAGCGGGAGCGATGGCGTCCATGACAATGTCATTTCCTTGTGTTACGACAGTTCCTTCCAGTTGGGTGGACAATGAAATGTTGAGTGTAAGGTTTTTCGATTGGTCGGCAGAGTATCGGATGACCAACGCATTGTCGGGTGCTGAGACAAACATCTCGCGTTTGTAGTTCACACCGTTAGCGGTGAAGGTGGTGGTGGAAAGGGCGTTGTTGAGGCTTAGCGATCGATGGTAGTTCGATGTGGTGGAATCAGTGACATCAGCCTGCTCTATCACCAGATCACCTAATGGCAGATAATACTGGGAGTTCAATCCCTGCATCTTGTGGCACAGCCGGTCGGCAAGAGGGTAGTCTTCTTTGGCGATGGCGGCTCTCACCTCGGCAAGGTAGTTGTAGGCCTCTGGGTTGGTGCTTCGGGGTAATGGCCTTCCCGACCAAAATGAACCCTCGTTGAGTTGAATGAGTTCTTTCTGTATGCGCCCGAACACCATGGCTCCGATTTTGCCGTTGCCGATAGGCAGGGCTTCTTCCCAGTATGTGGCTGGTCTGTTGAACCAGAGTTGGTAGATAGGTTCATCTTGCGCGTATGTCTGTACGACTGACAATAAAGAGATAAGGAGTAGGATGGTTTTCTTCATCATGTGAATAGTTTGTTAGATAGTTGGGCAAAGTTAACAAAAAATTAGATATTTATCGTTGTTTTCTTGCTTTTATCAAGATTTTTGCGGAATTTTGTGTGACAATGCGATGTTGCATTCTTTTCCTTTTTTATTGAGACTGGTTACGGACTCCAAGTTAAATGAATAAAATCAAAGTGTATGAAACGTACCACCTTATCTATATTGTTCTTTTCTTTCCTGTTCGTCGCAAAGAATTTGATGGCGCAGGATACATTTCAGTTCGGCACCGCCGTCAATCCAGAGGGGCATTCTATTTTGGTTGATGCCCATGGCATTATCCTCGACGGCAAACATATCCTCCCTGTGATGGGCGAGATTCATTACAGTCGAGTGCCGAGAAAGGAATGGCGGCGTGAAATACGCAAGATGAAGGCTGGTGGCATAAGTATTGTCGCCACATACGTGTTTTGGATTCATCATGAAGAACAAGAGGGTGTCTGGAAATGGTGTGACAACCTTGACCTTCATGAGTTTGTTAAGACCTGTCAGGAAGAAGGCATGTTTGTGGTGCTGCGTCTTGGCCCTTTTTGCCATGGAGAGGTTTATCAAGGTGGTTTCCCCACATGGATTGTGAGGAAGGCTCAAGCGGACCCAGCCAACTTCAAACTCCGCAGTGAGGCACCGGGGTTCTTGGCCGCTACACAACGCCTCTACAGCAATATCTACGCTCAAGTCAGCGACTTGTTATGGAAACATGGCGGTCCTGTTGTTGGAGTCCAATTGGAGAACGAGTGCCGTGGCCCATGGTCCTACTATATGAAATTAAAGGACATGGCCCTGCGCATTGGTTTCGATGTGCCTTTCTATACGCGTACAGGCTGGCCCAAACTGAACGGAGGCGAGAAAGACTTCGGGCAGATGCTGCCTCTCTATGGAGATTACGCTGATGGTTTCTGGGACCGCACCTTGGACGACATGCCTGGGGAGTATGCAAAGGCTTTCATCATGAAAGACACCCGTTTGTCGGGAGTCATTGCTACTGAGACTTTCGGAACGAACCAAGACACAGAGTTGACGAAGAAAGATTTGCGATATCCTTATCTGACCTGTGAACTTGGAGGTGGAATGATGCCTTCATATCATCGGCGTATCAACATCTCGGGAAATGAAGCGTTTCCCCTGGCGGTATGCAAAGTGGGTTCGGGGTCGAATCTCCCTGGCTATTATATGTACCATGGTGGTTCCAACCCTCTCAATCCTTTGCATACAATGGCTGAATGCCAGGCTTCCCCTGTGACTAATTACAATGACATGCCTTATATCTCCTATGATTTCCAGGCGCCGTTAGGAGAGTTTGGTCAACTTAATCCAACGGCATTCCATCAGACACGTTGGTTCCACCAGTTCCTCAACGATTGGGGAGATGAACTGGCTTTAATGGGTGTCGATACGCTCAGCGAACACTATGCACGACGTGGTTGCTTTGAGTTCCGCAACGACTATGTCCGCATTCTCCATGAGGAGGGAAAGGCTTCGGTCACTCCTAAAGACATGGAATGGGAAGGATTGTTTATTACGTCCTCGTCTGTCCAACCTTTTGCGAAAGCCGACGGACAACTGTTCTTCATTACTGTAAAAGGAGAAAAGCCGCAATTATCCATTCGTTCCGCCCAAGGCAAGTCACGCAATTACAGTCCCAAACTCGATCGACCGTTTGTTGTTGATGGCAAGACCATGACTGTGCTCTCGCCCGAGAAAGCCATGGCTGCATTTGTCATCGACGGTCATGTCTATTATTCTAAACATGGGGGCATCCTCTATAAGGACGGTGAGGAAGTTGTTGAAGAAGAGTGGATTGAGCATCCAGAGTATTTGAGTAGTCTTAGTACTCCCCTTTTCAACGCTGTCCTAATGAAGGAAGCAGATGCTCCGCGCCAGATTAGACTTGGTGGAGCCAAAGTGGCAGAAATGCCTTCCGATACCGATTTCGACCGTGCCGCTGTCTGGCGTGTTGAATGTAAAGGCAACGTTGAGGATAAGTATATAGACGATCTCTTCTTGAAAGTGAATTATAAGGGCGATGTGGCGCGAGTCTATGCCGACGGCGTGTTGGTGGAGGATAATTTCTGGAATGGCAAGCCTATGTACGTTCGACTGAGTGATATCGTGGGCAAGAACGTGCAAATCAAAATCTTACCCCTTTCTAAGGATTATCCCATTTATTTACAACAAGCGCAGAAGGCAGAACTGGAACGTGCCAAGGACGGCGTGATGTTGAGCCTTGACGACCTGACTGTAGTGTTGCGATACTTCAACCCTAAGGGCTGGCAATAGTGTTAGTAAATCCTCAGTATCTTTTACTCCATAGACCAGCCATTTGATGCCAACATCAAGATGACGGCGAACAAAATCATCAGAACGAACAACAGGATGTAAATGGCAATGGTAACGATGAAGAAAAGTAAGGTACGCCAGACTGCTCCCCAGACTTTGAGTTGGTAGAGTTGTTGGAAATCGTAGCCTAAGACG
>CACYEC010000229.1 GCA_902773225.1 uncultured Bacteroidales bacterium | reverse complement strand
ATATGGAATTGAGCATATCCTTCAGATACTTAACGAAGAATCGATAAAGGCAACGTTCTTCTGTACATCAAATTTCGTACTCAATGCAACAGACTTGGTGAGAAAAATGCAGAGAGAGGGACATGAGATTGCTTCACATGGCTGTGACCATTGGGAACCCAAATTGGACGATGCCAAACTATCCAAGAAGATAATTGAAGACAAAATAGGAGTTTTGGTTGACGGTTACAGACAGCCAAGAATGTTTGCTGTTGATAATAATGAACTGGCTAATTGTGGCTACCGATACAATGCTTCATTGAATCCAACATTCATTCCTGGCCACTATTCACATTTGAGAGTATCAAGAATTCCATGGGTGGAAAATGGTGTTGTACAAATACCGACATCCGTGTCGCTCCATCTTAGAATCCCTATGTTTTGGCTTGCATTACACCATTTCCCAATGAAAACGTATCTTTTGTTGATGAAGAGAATTGTCGATCATGATAATGGATTTAACACATATTTTCATCCTTGGGAGTTCTATCCACTAAATGACCATCCAGAATTTAAGTTACCATACTTCAAAAGAAGAAAGGCTGGAATGGAAATGGAACAAAGACTAAAACAGGTAATCGATTTTGCAAAGGAACAAGGTTACAAATTTGGAACATATACTGAATACGCGAATGAAATACTCAAATGATATAAGACTTGTAATCGTATCCCCATGTTATAATGAAGAATTTGTTATCGCAGAATCTTCAGCTAAATTGAGTGGCGTTATAGATAATCTTATCGAAAAGGGTAAGATTTCAAGAGATAGTATTATTTTGTTTGTAAATGATGGCAGTACCGATCATACATGGGATGAAATTGTAAAAGCTCATTTGTTATCTTCACGCGTATGTGGGGTGAACATGGCAATGAACGTTGGTCATCAATCTGCTATCATGGCTGGCATGATGATATCCCGGAATCTTGCTGATGCAATAATTACAATAGATTCAGATTTGCAGGATGATATCAATGCAATAGAGCGCATGATAGACAAATACCGTGAAGGAGCTGATGTTGTATATGGTGTAAAGAATGATAGAACTATTGATCCTTGGTATAAGCGAATGATGGCTTCTCTTTTTTATAATGTTCAAAGATTTCTTGGCGTTAAAACAATAAAGAATCATGCAGATTTCCGATTGTTATCACGTCAGGCTCTAGATACACTCGCTTCATACCCAGAACGAAACGTCTTTTTAAGGGGGCTAATACCACTAATGGGTTATGATGTTATTATGGTTGACGATGTGCTATCACCGAGAACGAATGGAGAAAGCAAATTTACTATAAACAAGCAGATTCACTTAGCCATAGATGGAATAACTTCATTTACGACAAAGCCTCTAGAACACATATTTGTTGGGGGAGTAGTTATGATGATTATAGCATTCATGATGCTTGTATATGTGACTGTTTCTTTAATAATAGGACATGTAATAGCAGGCTGGGCATCACTCATGTTATCAATATGGTTTATCGGAGCAATACTCACTATGGGCGTTGGGTTGATTGGTATATATATCGGAAAAATGTATTTAGAAATTAAGCAGAGACCAATGTATAGGATATCGAAATCAATTGGGCTGCAATTAGATGAAGAAGACAATAATGATGAAATATTGGAGAAATTTAACCAATTGTAAATATGAAACATATCTACCTAATTCTTGCAGCAATGATGCTGCTTTGCCTGGCACCGATGCCGTATGGTTATTTCCAATTGGTACGATTTGTAGCGATGATAGTGTTTGGGCTTATGGCATATCGCTGCTATCAGAATCAGAAAATGGTGGCAACGTGGGTGTTTGGCGCTTTGGCTTTGTTGTTCCAACCTATTTATAAAATTGCGTTGGGACGAGTGGTTTGGAATGTAGTAGACGTAATCGTAGCAATCTTTTTAATAATTCTTTTTGTCTTTGAATGGAGAAGAGAGAAAGGGGAATATGTTAAATTTGAGACATTACCGCCAGATAATGATTCACCTGCGAGTGATAACAGAATTGAGTTTTCACTGAAAGGCAAATTGGACTCTGATGAGCTGCTATACATAGCCAACGAGGAGAATGCAGAATTGACAAGGCTTTTGGAATCAAAGCCCGAAATATTTGAGGGTTGGGGGCAGATGATTGGTTTCCACATTATCTATCTGCCTCTGCTGATGAAGCGGCTGAAGGACAAGGAGGTGGTGAAGTATCGGGCTCCATATCTGACAGAAGCAGAAATAGGAAAAACCGCTATTGACAATGATTATCTGCTGCAATACTTGGAACATCCTTCGGATAGAGGAAAAATAAAACAGGGTTTTATCCGTACTGAGGATATCCGTAGAGGTAGCGACGGAAAGGATAAGGCAATCAATCGTTTCTATCCACTCAGTTCCAACAGTTCAGAGCCAATAGCAGATCAACTGCATAGAATTGGCAAGCAGATTTCTATCGAGAAAAACGAGCATGAGCGATTGCTTGAAAGTCGAGACAGTTATGACGATTGGGGCAATTATGAAGTTCATAACGCTGATGACCGTTTCAACTCGCAAATTAGCGAAGAGAATACTGATGACCTGATAGAAGAGGTAAAGGAGCGTATAGCCAAGTTGAGGCAGAGGGGGATATCGCAATACATCTTGGAGCAATTGATTCATCCAGACGATAGGCTAAGTAGATTGGTAATAACGAAAGACTATCGTATCGTATTGCCTGACTATCAGAATATGGAAATCAAGATGGAGCCTATTGTCAAGGCTGTATATTTGCTGTTCTTGAATCATCCTGAAGGAATAACATTCAAGTCTTTGCCTGGCTATCGCGAAGAGTTAGCGGATATCTATACGAAATTGCGTCCTACAGGGATGAGCGATAGGGCAATGCAGAGCATAGAAGATGTGACGAACCCGTTGCTGAACTCTATCAATGAGAAGTGTGCCAGGATTCGTGGTGCTTTTGTCGGAGAGTTTGATGACTATATGGCTAAGTATTACTATATTGATGGTAAACGTGGCGAAGTGAAGAAAATCGCCTTGCCTCGCGATTTGGTGGTGTGGGAATAATCTCATTTTTTTCTTCATTTTCTTTGTGCATTGAAAAAAACTTCTTATATTTGCAAGGTGAATGAATAATTTTTAGT
>CACYEC010000228.1 GCA_902773225.1 uncultured Bacteroidales bacterium | reverse complement strand
ATCGGTGTCATCATCACCATCTGCTCGGTGAGTCTCAACTATTACCGCTATCTGCGCAACCAATTGGAGACATTGCTCAACAAGACCACGGAAGAACAGACAGACATTATCGTCACGGTGCATGACACCACCGTCAGGGGCGAAGACCTCCAATTGCCCATCAACGACCTGTTGTATGTCGAGGCTCAGAAGAACAACGTGATGGTCTATTTCATGAAAGAAGGAAAACCGACATCCATGGAAGTTCACACAACGCTGACAGCAGTCATTGAAGACATGAAAGACTATGAAAACATTTTCCAATGCCATCGCTCGTTCATCGTCAATGTGAACAACATCACCTCTGCGCGAGGCAATTCCAACGGGTATCAGCTGACCTTGGGAACATGCCCGAACATCATTCCCGTGTCCCGCTCCTATGTGCCTCGCCTGAAGTCTTTTATCGCTTAGTCATTCGTCCGTAATCTTAGTCATTCGTCATCTGGATTAGTTGTCTGTCAGCCGTTTTAGTGGTCTGTCACGGATATTTGGAGTTGAAAGTTTCCTGCCGTATCTTTGCGGCATGAAACATCGAATCGCACATATCATTTTACTGCTCATGGCGGCCTGCAACCTGACCGCACAGACCACAGTGTCGGGCATTGTCTGCGACGGGAAAGAACCAATCCCGGGTGCCAACGTATTTATAGTGGGTACGATAGACGGATGCTTGACGGACTCACTCGGACGTTTCTCGTTCACCACTACGATGACGGGTGAAGTGACGCTCAAGGCCACCCTTATCGGCTATGAAGACCACACGCGAACGGATGATGTCGGACAGTTATCCAATCTCAGCATCCGCTTGAACCAGCAGGCCACTACCATCAACGAGGTGGTGGTGACAGCCAGCACCTTCAGTTTTGGCAAGAACGACAACTTCAAGACGATGGATGCGCTGGATGTGGTGATGGCAGGCAACTCGTGTGGCGACATCGTGGCCGCGCTGCAGACGCTGCCAGGTACACAGATGGTGGGTGAAAATGGCAAACTGTATGTCAGAGGAGGCGAGAGTGACGAGTGCCAGACCTTCGTCAACGGCATGCACGTGCTGGTGCCATACACCACCAATACCGAAAACTCGGCCGTGCGTGGTCGCTTCTCGCCATTTCTGTTCAAAGGCATCAATTTCTCGTTGGGTGGTTATGGCGGTGAATACGGACAGGCGCTTTCTTCGGTGTTGCCCATGGAGACCACTGACGCGGTCACAAGCGACAAGTTTGGTGTGAGCGCGTCGTTGGTCGATTGGAATATCGGTGGAACCAAAGCCTTCGCTAACAGTAGTCTTTCGTTCAACGCCGCTCTGACCAGCATGGGACTATACAACCGTCTGTTCACGGAACGGTTCAACTACAGCCGTCCGTATCGCAAACTGTCGGGCGAGGCGCAATTCAAGAAGGAGTTGAAGAACACAGGTGTGCTGAAATCGTATGTCGGTTATGACCTGACATCTGTAGGCCAATACATCGACGGTCGCAATCTGTCGTTGAAAGAGCATAATGTCTATGCGAACGTTACCTATAAGGCAAACATAGGCCGTGGTTACACGTTTTTTACCGGTATTGCCAATTCTTCCGTTCTCAGCGATATTGACCATGCTCGGACTGAAGGCGACCATTATCATAACTTCCGAAACGAGGTCCACCTGAAGGCAGAAGTGCGCAAGGTGTGTTCCGACGTGCTGAAACTGTCTGCAGGCATCGAGGACTATCTCCGTAACAGCACGTTGACATACGATGTCTATCATTATCAACTTAGGCAAAACATCCTTGCCGCTCACATTGATGCCCAGTGGCGGGTCTTTCCACATCTGTTCCTCAACATCTCGGCAAGAGCCGAAAGACTACGGGTTGGCGAGCATTGTTCGGGAAAGACGATGCGTCCAAACTGGCTCTTGATGCCAAGGACAACGCTCAGTTATATCCCCAACAAGCATCTGCAATTCTCTCTGGTGGCAGGTCGCTATAGTCAGACGGCAGCAGATGACTATTTGGCACAGACATCCGAGAACATGCGCCAAAGCACTGCCGACCATGCCATCCTTTCCATGCAGTATAAGACACAGACCACACTCTTGCGCATCGAACCTTATTGGAAGAACTACCACCGATTGCCTTTGCTGGAGAATGGTTTTTACCAGCCTCACGGCTATGGCAAAAGCCGGGGAGTGGATGTCTTCCTGGAAGACCATTCAATCTGCAGATATCTCACAACTACATTCTCTTATTCTTTCAATGATTCAGAACGATACTACCTCGACTATACTCAACCACAGACACCCGACTACATCTCGCGCCACAATCTGCGGTTCACAGCCAAATACACCATCGGGAAAACCATCATCGGCATGTCTGAGTCTTTCGCCAGCGGTCGTCATTTTCCCGAAGGCAAAACACCACATTACAACAGTGTGGATGTGAATCTCACCTATCTGCTTAGCCCCAAGGTCATCGTTTATACTTCACTGAATAACGTTTTCGGTCGTAAAAACATCTTCCGCTACGATGCCAATGGCACTCCTATTGTGCCTTCACGCGACCGGTTCCTTTACATCGGCATATTTGTTTCACTAAAAAATAATAAAGCTTATGACATCTCAAACTTTTAAACACAACGTGTTAAGTGTCGCCCTTTTCATGGTGGCATCAATCGGTATCCATGCCCAGCAACCTGCAATGCAAGCGCTCATCGACCAGTCGCTCGCCAAGGTCTGGAGCAGTGAGAAGCATTCGGCTCCATCGGATGGCGGAGTCCCGACAAATCCCGAGTCTGTCACTCCCCAGCAACCCGCCCCAGAGGCCTTCTTGAATTGCATTGCGGAACTGAAGCGCATCGACGCGATGTTTCCCGACAGCATCCAGCCCAAGCATCAAATGGCCTTGCAGAGTCTCATCTTCTCTGTGACCTACCCTCACGCGCCGCAGACAGAAAACCTTTTAGCAGAGGCAGAACAGACCATCACGAAGATGGAGCAGATGAAGAACGCTGACCAGTCGGACATCTGCACGCTTCGAGGTTTCCTCTACATGGTACGCATTGTGCAGAATCCCGCCCAGAACGGACAACGCTATTACCTTGAGGTGATGGAGGACTACGAGAAAGCTCTCAAGTTGAATCCCGATAACGAACTTGCCCGTCAACTGCAACAACAATTTCTGGAAGGAATGAGGCAAGCAACAGGAAGATGATGGTGGTATTACGCGTCTAAAACATCAGCGGGATGAACAAGTCGTCCATCCCGCTGAGATGCTCGTTTCATGGCTTTACTGACTTTTTCACCTTTTCAAAAGGTTCATCTCCACCTCGGGTTTCAGCACATTGTTGGCCTTTGTCTGCTGGCCTTTGACTTTTGCAGAAAGCGTTGCTTTGATATCTTGTACGGAGGCCGCTATGAGGAATTGGTATTCGCCCTCGGCAACCACCCATGCGGAAGCGGCTTCGTCGAACGAGGCGAGTTCAGCGGCCTTGACGCTGAGGGTGAGCGTTTGGCTCTCGCCAGGTTTCAGCAGTTTGGTCTTGGCGAAAGCCTTCAACTCCTTAACGGGTTTGTTGGCCGCCTTGTTGTCAGGAGCAGAGACGTAAAGT
>CACYEC010000227.1 GCA_902773225.1 uncultured Bacteroidales bacterium | reverse complement strand
GGTGCAAGCAGTATAACATCCTTGATTGAATCAGGTTCAGCACCATATTTCTCTCTAAGCATGGCAAGTTGCCTTGCTTCATCGTTAGGATAAACCATTGACGTGAATTCAGGTGCATAATCCATGCTGTCGCTATAATGGAATATGACACTTGCGAGAGGTGCTTTCAAATTGTTTACATTGCTGAAACGTTTCAGCACCATTTCGGTGACAGTACCAATGGTATAACTCTTTCCTGCACCCTGTACGCCGAATAAGCTGATAGTGTTACATCCAGCAAGGTCGACGGCAATCTTACGATTGTTGGCGATTGTCTTACCAAGAATACCAAACTGGGCGGTTTCTTTGTTGTCGCCAATCATTATATCATAATTAGGATCAACAAAGTAAATAGGATTATCAAAGACACTATCGTCAATAATAACATCTTCTTTATCCTTATCTATACCCGTTGTAACCTTGCTTTCCTTATCGTCTGTTTCTTTTGTATTTTGCGAAGAAGATACAGAAGCAATATCATCCTTATCATCGGGCTGAGTTGTCAAGTCATTTTTATTTTCCGATTTGTCATTGTCTTTATCATCTTCGGTTACATTAACGATGATTTTCACCGAATCCTCATCTTCTTCCTTGTGTTCATCTTTAATGATATCATCGATTTCTTTCTGTCCTCTGCGACGTGAGAGCAGTCGTTCCTTACGGCTTTCCTCAAATACTTCAAGGAACTCCTTGTCGTATTGATCAAGCTTGTCAGTGTCCATTGATTTATCATCTGATAAGATGTCATCGATAGCTGGTTTGCCCATAATGTAGAATGATGCATCAGGCCAGTTTTCTTTCCTCTGCTTTTCGACTTGGGCTAGGTTATAGATGATACCTAATCGCTTAAATCTGATATCATATCCATCATTCAGAGTATCGAGGAATGCAAGATATTCCTGAGCAATCTCATTATCAAGAACACCATAACGAGCCGAACGTCTAACGTAGAAAGAGAGCAGGCTAGCAAGCTCAATCGTTTTAAGCTCTCTGTCAAGTCTATTCTCAAGAACGAAGTGCTCTTCTAATGCCTCAATTGTATTGTTTATTTGACTGAGCATCTTCTGTTCAAGCGCTTCCTCACTTGATTGAGATAGAGATTGACGGCACTTAACCTCAATTACTTGGAAGATAATCTCTCGATTCTCAACATCGAGATTTACGAGTAAGATGTCTGCTCGCTCTTTATTTTGAGATTCAAGATTTTTGAAAAGTTCTTTGTGTAGGTCAATTGGAATCATGAAAGACTCATTCAGCAAGCTCCATCTTTTCTTTTTTAGCAGTCGCTTAGTAAAAGTGATGCCTAATACCTCAAATGCCTTGTTTTGGGTGCTATTAATTTGCATTAAGATGGAACTGCTCACTGTTCTCACATCTTCGAGCAAGTCCTTGAATTTATCTTCTTGCTGAATATCTATGTTGAACTTTCTGAAGTGAGGTTGCATTAAGCCAATTATCTCACTTGTCGGTTTCGTTGTCAAGAAAGAAGATATTCCTGTGCGTTCCTGTCCTGGCACATAGTCAAGCAAGTATGGCATTTCACTGCCAGTAGTGTTAGGCAGGTCATAGAACTCTGGGCCCATGTTTCTGTCAAAGGTGACAACCCAATCAGATACGTCATGTACAAACGAAAGCAGCATCTGATCTTGGTTCTGCAAAGACAGACAAGTGGCAGGCAAAGATGTGGTCGCTTTAGACGAAATTATTTTGCCTGTGAAGTATTGCAAATTCGCAAATAAGCTAATCGAGTCGTTTGCAAATTCATTCGTTGGAGAAGGAATGGACTTCTCTGCAAAATATCTGCTCCATACAAAAGTATTGTCATCTTTTTTCGTTGAGTTGACAACGCTCCGGCACATAACCGCATTCAAGAAGAACGAACGGCTTTCACGGTCAGGTTGCACTAAACCAGTCTTCACAGGGAATGGGTTCACCAAGAATGAAAGGTGAGCTTGATACTTCTTATGGTCTTTGATAAAGTCTAAAATGCTATTTACAGAGAAGCGCAGCTTCGGGAACAGTCTGTTCTTTGAAGCTAGTGAGAATGCCTCTGCAGCATCAGACAAAGTGTTGTCAGGGTTGATAAGCTGACGTAATGCTTCGCCTGGTTGTATTAGGCTATCATCTGCGAACAAGCGAATCTCATAGTCATAGATGTACCCTTGTTGTTCCATCTTTACAAGTGCATCAGCAAACACATTAGCGTCTCCAGCGTTGAATATGTTTATCACAAGTTTCTTTGTGTATTTGTGCGCTCTTGTGTAGTTATATATGTGATTATAAACCAAGTCAAAGCTTACATCACTATCAATCATTTTTTCACGCGAAATATTGAGCAGTGAGGAAACATATGATTTCAGTTGACGAGATTCTGAGGCAAAAACATCACTGGAGTCAAGAGTTGGCTGTGCATAGAATCCCCATCCAAATGTCAGTTCGCCTACATATTGGAATTCCTTAAGAGCGTTCTCGACAAGAACTAATGGAGAAACTTCCATTGGGAGGTTACCCATGAACAGATAGTCGAGATTGTGATACCAAGTTTTCTTATATTCAGGATTAGCAAGAGTTTTCTCTTCCCAGTCTCGGAACAGATCGTAGATGTTCGCTAGCCATGCCAAGCGAAGCGGATGGATAGGGGAGATAAGTTTAACCTTATTAATGCTTCCATCTGGCATTTCTACTCGCAACAAAACAGTGTCAATGTTTTGTATAGCGACGATAGCCTCATCGGAAGGATTTTGGTCAATTACCGAGTGTAGCCATTCTGAGTATGCCAGGACATAACTCTTAATATGCTCTGAGTATTTATATACTGGGAATGTGTTCACAACACCAGATTCTGAAGCTGTAGAACCTTGAATGAG
>CACYEC010000226.1 GCA_902773225.1 uncultured Bacteroidales bacterium | reverse complement strand
TCAATGTTCAAAAATGCGATTTAGCGAGGGCAGAGGGCAAACTCGTTTGCACTATGCCGAGCGTGAGCATTTTAGGCGAAGCCAATGATCAATGTTCAATGCTCAAAGATTATGCAGGATTATAATTCTCCGATATAAACAGCAACTCCTCTTCCTGCAGAGTATGTGATGGCATACATTCCATCAGTGAAGGTGTAGATGGGAATTTCTTCCTCTTCATCGTAGCCAGTCTGTTTGCAATCGTAGCCAGCTTTTGTGTAGTAAGAGATGATGTCCTCGTCACTCAAATCCTCATTGTAGAGCAGGACAACTGAAGTCACCAGACCTTCTTCGATGTTCAACGCGACCCCCATCAAGTAGGGATTCTCCTCCATGAAGCATGCGTACATGCCGCCCATTTCCTTGAACGTGTCGGGATATTCATCTTCAATCTCCTCCAGGTCACTGAGCAGGAAGGCATTGACAGCCTCAATGGGGTTCATGTCATCAAGGGTGCCTCCCTTGGGTTCCTCTGGCAGGTTCTGGGGATTAGAGTAAGTGATGGTGTTGCCTTGTACTGTGATAATCAGAGTAGCATCTTTTTCTTTCTCAGCATTTCCGAATTCATAAATGTTGCTCTGTCCAATCACATTTCCTTCCTCATCGTAATTGTCGGTTTTCTCCACACCGTAACTCTTGAATTTGCTGGTGAAGTACGCAACAATATCTTCCTCCTTGTAAGAATTTTCTTTCAGATTCTCAACCACCATATACACCACCTGGTTTTCGGGGTTGACCATAATGGTCATATTCTCCACTTTTTCAGTCGGGTTCTCATACATGTAGAAGTCACCGAACTGCATAGAAGGATTGGGGTACTGACGGATCATGGAAGAATAACTCATTCCGATGACGCTTGAATAGTCGTCGAAGGTGATGGTGGCTTTTTTGCCAGAATCATCATCATCATCGCTGCTACATGCGGCAAACAATGCGGCTGCCAGCATCAGAAGCAAAAACTTTGTCTGTTTCATAACTTTTTGAAATTAATAATATTAAGGATTTAAATGTGTTTAATAGTTTTGTGTTAATGTTGGATTATAGCGCACGGCGTTCACGGGGAAGGGCATGACCCAAAGTGGAGACTCTGGCTGCAGTGTGAACGTGCCGAGTGTGCCTAAACGGTGGGTTACAGGCTTTCGGTAAGTGGTTTCGCTGTTCCACCGTTTGCGGTCGAAAAAGTTGAATGGCGTACCGAACTGCTCAACAAATTTAGCGGCTTGCAACTGTTCCATGGCCTCTTGCTCCGTTGAGGCGGTGAAAGGCTGGCAGTTCTCGATGCGCAGTTGTCGCACGGCGTTCACAAGCGCCAAACCCTCCGCGATTTTACCTGTGCGAATCAAACACTCGGCAGCCACATAGTGCAACTGCTCGGAAGTCAGTCCATAGACATTGCAACTGGTACTCCAACCCATATACATCCGCACACCATCAATACCAGAGAACATCTTGCCGTACTCCAGACTCCAGCCTGTTTTCTCATAATTGATGACAAAGTCACCCTCCTCAAACATACTGCCCGCTTCCAAGGTAAGCATGGTCATAGTGGGGCTGACACGGGCTGTACCACCCATATAAAGGTAATTGTTGTTGGAAGTCTCGTCCTGAATCCACTCGCCTGTTTCCTTGATGGACGAACGGTCGAACATCTCAGGACGCAGACGAATGGCTTCCTGTGCGTAGGGCAGTGCCTCTGTGTAGCGCTTCATTTGGAACAGTACCATCGCTCTGACGGCATTACCCCAGGCTCGGTCACCACGCATCACTTGGTCACCATGGCTCTCTGGTAGTTGGCCGATGACCTCGTCGCTGCAGTCTGCAAGAATCATCTTGTAGGTCTCAGCCAGTGTCTGTTTGGTTTTCTGCTCTGTCACTTCCGTCGATGTCACGTAGGCGATGCCACCGTCTGTGGCTGCCGTATCATCGTCGTACTGACGGGCGTAGATGACGACGGCCAAGAAATGCAACCATGCTCGCATCACCTTGGCTTCGGCCACCAAGGCGGGCTTCCTTGACGCGTCTCCAGTGGCTTCGTCCATCTTTGTGATGACGGTGTTCATGTAGTTCACGTACTTGTAGATGTTGTTGTAGCGCTCGTCGCTGGTGGTCAGAATAGCGCGGTCAATCTGTTCGTTGAAAGTCATCAATGCGTATTTCACCGTGTTGGTCTGCGACATCACTGCCGATACTTGGTCGAATGTACCCACACTTTCACCTGCCAATATTCCGATGTTGTCTGAAGGAATGTCGCCAAGCATATATTCTTGGTTCAGCAACAGTTCCAGTTCATTGACGGTGGAAAGTGTCACTTTGCCTTTGGGGGTGATGTCGAGTTGGTCCTCACACGAAGTCAGTGTTGGCCCTATCGCCAAACATCCGATGGTGAATGCCAATACTTTCAGATGCTGTTTATTATTTGTTTTAATCATATTGCGTGAGCATTTTAGGCGAAGTCAAAAATGCGATTGAGCGAGTGCAGAGCCAAGCTTGCTTGAACTATGCCGAGCGTGAGCATTTTAGGCGAAGCCAATGTTCAATGTTCAATGTGCAATGTTCAATGGTTAAAAGTTCACACTCAGGCTCATTGTGTAACTGCGCGGAGTCTTCAGTCCGCTTTCGCCGCTGGTGGGATTGCACGATTCTGGATCCACGTCCAATTTGTTGCGTGTCCAGGTCAACAAGTTGTTGGCTT
>CACYEC010000225.1 GCA_902773225.1 uncultured Bacteroidales bacterium | reverse complement strand
AGCATCATCGCATAGTCAAAGTTCTGACTAGCAATATAATCACTCAGATATTCTTCTATAAACGGATGCATCCTACACTCCTAATGCAATCACAAATGACAAGACGTTATGCAGCGCACTATGACATCAAACTCCAAGATAATCTTGCACACTATCAAACATATCAGCATCCAGCCGCATTTCATCACTATAGTGAATTACGAAGTTTATGTTAGTCCTAAACAGAGAATTGTTCACCGAATAAAGGTAGTCATGTAAAGCCACCAACTCTTTGACAAGCCAATCATGCTTTTGCATCATCCAATAGCAAAGCACCGTGCATTCCTTTTCTTCGCAAATACACGGTAAATCGCAATTACCGTTTATCTTGATAATCAAGCTATTCTCTTCATCCCTTTTTTCTAATTGGCAATTCATGCATTTTCTATGCTTCCCTGCCACTGTAAGTTGCTTTACATTCAGGTACAATTCGAGATTGATTTCTTCTGTTATCGGCTTATCCCCCAGCCCCAACCCTTCTTCCGTTGCATAGTTGGTCTTTAGCTCAATCTTATCAGTCACAAGATGAGATATCCAATGAAACTTAGATGTGGGCGAAAGGTTCGTAAGATTTTGCCTCAGAAGATGGTAGTTTACTCGGTCATTGGCAACATCCAATAAATCGGCAAGTCTAATAAGCATCATTAGATACTTTATGCTTATAGTATCATCCTTTGCCCTTGACTTGAGACCATATACATCTACCACATCATACCCATGACTTTCTGCGACTTTCGCCACATATGACAAAAATGTAGGAGTTAGATAGTTAAGCAATGAGTTTGACCGGTCTCGTATGAACTTCGCACTATCTTTAGCATGATTATCCCTTACCAACGACTCAAAATACCCGTACACCGCATTAAAAATCTTAGTCAGGAATTTCCCTGCCTCCTTATATCGTGAATTCTTTTTATCAGCCAAATCAAATTCGTCAAATTTCTTCACCTCATCCTTCATCTGAGTCAAGAGATCTGAAATCAAGCACATGTTCTGCCCGCTTTCAGAACTCAGCCGACCTAAGTCAGGATGTATCACCAAGCTTATATCGTGCAAATAACACGCCAAGAAAAGGATATAGAAATCCACATCCTTCAGCACAAAATAGTCAATCCTATTAGTAAGTTCAAGCGTCTTGCGAATAAGCGTTACTGCATGCTCTTCATCGTGTAGAGTATATGAGTTCAAAAATTTTGAACCGTTATACCACAGTCCTTTCGTCAACCGATGTGTCCGTATCAGAGCATCAACCCATTCTGGCTTTCTCACATTTCGTATAAAGACATTGAGCACTTCAAGTAAGCCCATGTCAATTCCCATCTGGTTAGAAATATCTCTATCATTTATCAGCCAAATAAATTTCTCAAACTCTTCCAAATCAAAATTCTTGTTTCTCAGATAGGCCATAACCCGCAGTTCTGAATATCTAAGCCTTCTAGCATTCATCTTCACAAAAGCTAATGCGTCAGAAGGAAGGACGTTTATCATCTCTGAAAAATATACATTAAGAATTCTGCGCTGGTATTCTGCTGAAGCATTCATTACGAACAAAGTAAAATCCTTATTCATAAAGCCGACTTTCCGCATGGCAACGATACATTCCCCTGCACTTCTATCGCCACTATTGCTTAGAAAAGCCTTAAATCTATCCATTTGCCTTTCGGAATCTATGCTTTTTTGCCCACTGAAGTTCTCGTTTGCCCAGCACACCAATGACGCATATACATCATACGACAAGCTTTTCATCTTAAATGCAGCGTCTACATCTTTAGAATAATACAAATAAGAATGCATTTCTCCAGATATCACGTTGCACTTCTCTAACATTTTCAGCTCAAACTTTTGGATATCATGAACGGTGTCCCTTGCTAATTCCCCTGACTGCTTCTGGATGATTAGGCGATATTCAGCCTGGAAGATATCCTCATCGAACTGTTCAAAAAATTCTTTTGGTCTATCAGCTTTTTCCAAAAATCGTACATTGAAGTCTCTCTGCATATCTTCGGTAACGCCGCCTTCTTGTCTGATTTTCAACAATCGATTTCGATAAAGAAAGAATTTCTTAAACCGCTGTAATAATTTCAAACGAGAAGCTAAAGCATCGCCGATACATTCATCCCCTTCTGCAGTCTTCTGCTTTCCAGACAACCTTTGGACCTCTTTTGAAATTACTTTATCCAAAGCCTCTAGTTTCTTCAATGATACATGATCGTCGATTTCGTCGAGGTTATGCGAAAATCTCGAATGCATCGACGTTTCACGCGTTATGTTCGCTATTGGCCCATAGTGGTTGTCGGTATCGTCTATGTGTGTAAACACACTCTTCCCGCCTTCGTGGAACTTAATCGTATAACACAGTCGCTTCTGGAATTCCAAATAATTTGGACTTATGTAATTACTAATTGTACTTTCATCATTACCCCCGTTCTCACACCATGATTCAAGACTCTTGTTAAGCCTGACTATCCTCTCTTTGAAATTCCCTTCATCTAGCTTTGACTGTATATATATTACAGAGTCGTCAACATAAAAATATGCGTCACCTTCGAAAGTGTCCTCTTTCATCAAATGTCGCTTCACCTCTATCATGCACAAGTTACCAAAGAAATATGATTGCGGCAACCCCTGTGCTATGCCACAATTCATATACACTTCAAGACCTTCCAAATTAGTGCCAGTCGAATAATAATAATCTTTCCACTGAACAATATTTTCTTTCTCAATTTTGAAATACAGAAGTTTCACCACAGCTTTACTTAAATCTTCGATATCATTTTCATAAGTGTTTGACAGTTTGCCTATAATATAATCATACAGCATCTTCGGCGATATCGAAGGAAAGAAATTTTTGATGTCCAAGCTGACTTCTGTCAGATAATTATGGTTTTGCTGATATGCTCGGCAATGGTCGATTACCGTATCAGTGTATTCTTTATATTTCGTGTGCCACTTATGAAACAAGAACTGTACGTCCGTACTAGGAATATTACCGTAGAAATTGTGCGGCAACAACTTAGACAAATCGGAGAGATTTCTCTTGCCCGTGTCCAAATCGTCATCAAACATAAGACAATTATGGATGCTGACCATGCATATTAGATCGATCAATCGAGCCGTATGCAACGGGCGAAAATTGAGTTTATTATCTGTTTCGTCATAGTTCTTGAGCTTGAAGAAGGCCTTTATGCTAAACAAATTATCATGGCTTTCAAACAGCCATTTTAACTTTTGCTGACAACAGATGATAACCTTCTATATCAGATCCATATTGTGTTTGTCTGCAAGCGCATAGTATAGTTCAAGATCATTCGCAGCTACAACTACTTTACTATCGATCTTATTGCCATCGGGTTCTAAGTACACTTTCTCAGT
>CACYEC010000224.1 GCA_902773225.1 uncultured Bacteroidales bacterium | reverse complement strand
TCGAGGGTGCAACACCCCACCCCGCCTTTCAGGCACCCCATTCCCGAGCAAGCTCGCCTACCCGTAGCCTTTCCCCTTAGATGGGAGGGGAGTCGATAGAGCCTGAGCTTTAGATGGGAGGGGAGTTGCTGGCGCAACGTGGGCAATGATGGTCACAACGTGGGCAATGACGGTCACAACGTGGGCAATGACGGGAAAAAATGTTTCATAACAAATGTTAAAATGAGGGAAAATTATGCAGAATTGGAGATTTTCTGCATATTCAGGGTGATTTTGGGGCGTTTTGTGGATATTTATGCGCTGATATATGCAAAAATGTTTCATGGGTATGACATTATGAAACATTGGCTTCGCCTAAAATGCTCACGCTCGGCATAGCTCGAACAAGTTCGGCTCTGCTCTCGCTCAATCGCATTTTTGACTTCGCCTAAAATGCTCACGCTCGGCAGGAGTCGATAGAGCCTTTTCACGTTAGAAGGACTTGAAGGACTTAAAGGACTGCTGCGGACGCGGCCTGGGGAGTGTCACGGATAAACGGAAAATCGGACAAACGAGTAAACGAAACATCGATGGCAACGAAAGAATGGGCACTATTGTGCTAAATAGGTTCATCGATGGGGACATGAATGACGCCTTCCCCATCGCAGTTCTTGCATTTCTTAGGATGCTGGTGAGTTGCTTTTTTATTACGTTGACAGATTTTACACCAGTTGCCAGTCATGTAAAACTCAGGAGACCATTCAACCAAACCCTTTCCATTGCAGACGGTGCACTTTTCCTTTTTTGTCTTTATCTTTTTCTCTATTACTGTTTCTTGATTGCCTTGGGGGTTGTTATTGGTTGGTCGATAGGCCGGTCTATGGGAACGTCCTCCTCCAGAAGAACTATGGGAGCGTCCTCCAGAAGAACTATAGGAACGTCCACCAGAAGAACTATAGGAATATCCACTTCCAGACTTGCATTGATTTGAATAATACCAATTATCTAACATTTCTAAACCACATTCCAAAAGAGTACCACAGACATCACACGACTGTAATGAAGTCAACACCAATAGTGTGGCGATGATTCGAATAACATTGTTTGGGGTGCTTGTTTTCATAATGATGGGATATTCTATTTATCACGAATTATTGAATTACCGAATTCTTATTCTGCTGATATTAAGAATTTTATGGAATTATCGATAAAATCGCAAGCGATTTTTTGAAGTTACCTGATGAGTTTTAATGGGGTCATTGCAGGATGAAAAGGATGCTATCAACGTGACTGAGAATAGAAGAATTCTATCTCTTTCACAATGATAACGTTACAACCATTAATTTTATTTCCTACCCCTCCGCTAATTAGTTCCTAAAAAGTCTAAAATACGTTAAATCAAGGTATTAAATACAGTATAAGAGTCTTAAAACTTAGACAGAGTCAGGATGGCATCGGTTTTGTAACTGAAACCGAAATCCTTATCTTAGAAAAAACAAGATGTAGTCTTGGAAAAGATTGAAGAGTGTGATGAGTGTGATGAGGATGGCGAGGATGATGAAGATGATGTTGGCGGCTCGTGACTCGCTCTGTGCGAAGTAGCGTCCGCAAAGAATGGCTGTATTGATGATACAGAAGACAAAGACAGGGTTGAAGCACTGGGGTTGTAGCGCAATGAAGAGGAATGCAGCGATGCCGATAATGATGACGATGTCGTAGGTGATACGTATGCGAGTCTTGTCGAGGTAAGAGGTACTGATGAAGTTGAAGAGTCCAATGAGGAAGACGATGAATGAGAAAGCGAGCATCAGCCATTGTGACAGAGAGACCACCGAGTAGTCGGGTATCTGCAGATTGGCGAGTTGAAGGAAAGGCATGAGGAAAAGAGTAAGCCCATCCATTTGCACCAAAGAGTAGAAGAATAGAAACCAATATGGAGTTGAGAGTCCCACGATGCTCGCCCAGAAAGCCCTATACGAAAACGACCTTAGATGAATCTGGCATATCCAGAACACAGGTATCATGAATAGTATTTTCGGGAAAAAGAGCGATGAAAGCGAGCAAAGTAGATAGAAGATGTATGTTGGCAACACAGCATTGCTGAGTTGGTAGGTGCTGAAAAGAGAGAAGTAAGCGATGATGACAACAGGGGCGATGATTGTGCTTGGTTGGATAGGATAGAGAAAGACAGATGCGATGGTTAGAACGGTGAACAGCGAACTAATCATCCTCGACCTTATTCTCAACAGCACAAAGGAAGTGTTGAGTTCGGCCAGCAAGTAGATAGAGAAGGCCAGCAGTCCTATGCGGATGGCAAACTGAATCCATCGTTCAGAAATCAGTCGCAAGGGCAGAAGTCCCCATAGTCCGGACTCTTCCCCGACATAATTGTCGACAGGAAGAGTCTGGACTATCATAACCACCACAGCCACCACACAAACGGTTGGGAGGGTGAGTTTGCTTGTTGCTACTGATTTCAGGAAATAGCGCACGAGGAAAATTAATTTAATTAAGAATTAAGAAACATTTTAATCGACCCTAAAAGGGTCGCCCATCATGGAAGAAGGGGCACACTTTCAGTGTGCTTAGTTGAGTCGCTATTTAAACCGAAGGTCGTTCCGACCCTCGGTTATTAAGAGATGACGCTTTCAGCGTCAGTATGTCAGTGTAAAAGATGCGAGAGAAGAGTATAGACCAATCTCAGAGTCACTTTCAGCGTCAGTATGTCAGTGTAAAAGGGTACGCCTAAAGGTCCTGTCCGATGTCGGAACGGTAGTATTTCTTCTCGAACTGAATCTTCTGCTGTTCCTTCATAGACTTAGCAAGCGCCTCTTCTTTGTCCTTTCCATACGAACTGACAGCGATGACACGTCCTCCGTTGGTGACGACTTGACCATCTTTCATCGCTGTACCAGCATGGAAAACGATGCTTCCCTCCACATCCGTGATGCCAGAAATGGGATATCCTTTGCCGTAAGCCTGTGGATAGCCACCCGACACGAGCATGACGCAGACGGCCGCGCGTGGGTCTATCTCCAGCACCCGCTCGTCGAGGTTGCCCTCAGCAACGCCTTCAAGGAGTTCCACAAGGTCGCTCTTGACGCGAAGCATGACGGTTTCGGTTTCAGGGTCGCCCATACGGCAGTTGTACTCGATGACATATGGGTCACCCTCGACATTGATGAGTCCGAAGAAGATGAATCCCTTGTAGTCGAGTCCTTCTTCAGCCAGTCCTTCCACTGTAGGTCGTATGATGCGTTTCTCCACCTTCTCCATCCAGACCTTATCGGCGAAAGGAACGGGAGAGACACTGCCCATACCACCAGTGTTGAGTCCAGTGTCGTGTTCTCCTATGCGCTTGTAGTCCTTAGCCTCTGGGAGGATTTTGTAGTGCTTTCCATCGGTCAAGACGAACACCGAGCACTCTATTCCACTGAGGAACTGCTCGATGACCACGGTGGCACTGGCGTTCCCGAACATACCGTCGAGCATGTCCTTGAATTCTTTCTTGGCTTCGTCGAGGTTGTCGATAATCAGCACTCCTTTTCCAGCACACAGACCGTCGGCTTTCAGTACGTAGGGCGGTTGCAGTGTCTCAAGAAACGCCAAACCCTCGTTGATGGTAGTGCCATTGAAACTCTTGTATGCAGCAGTTGGTATGCCATGTCGCATCATGAATCCCTTGGCGAAGTCCTTGCTACCCTCCAGTTGTGCACCGGCCTTTGAAGGTCCGATTACGGGAATGTCCTTCAGTTGTTCATCATCCTTGAAGAAGTCGTAGATACCTTTCACAAGCGGATCCTCAGGACCTACTACCACCATATTCACCTTATTGTCGATGACAAATTGCTTGATGCCTTGGAAGTCGTCGGCCTTCAGACTCACGTTCTCTCCGGCATTCACAGTACCTGCATTGCCAGGTGCGATGAACAACTTGTCCACTTTAGGACTCTGTGCGATTTTCCATGCAAGGGCGTGTTCTCTGCCACCACTGCCCAATAATAAAATCTTCATCATATTCTGGTTTGTTTATCTTTTTTGTTTTTTTCTTTTTTCGGGATATCGTTATTTCGGGATAACGGGATATCGAGATATTGTTATTCCGGGAAATCGAGACGTCAGGATATCGTTATTTCGGGATAACGATAAACTAACTTATTTGAGGAAATCTTCGAAATAGCGGGTGATGTGCTCGTGAAGATGGACACGGTCGGTGCCCATCATGTTGTGCTCATCACCTGGATAAACGAAGAGGTCGGGATGAGTTCCGGCATCGATGCATGCACGGATGAACGACAGGGAGTGCTGAGGCACACATGTGTTGTCGTTTCCGCCATAGATGACGAGAAGCCGTCCCTTGAGGTTCTGCGCCTTGTTCAGCAAACTCGTCTCAGCATACCCTTCCGGGTTGGTTTGCGGGGTGTCCATATATCGTTCTCCATACATCACCTCATAGTACTTCCAGTCGATGACTGGTCCTCCAGCGACCCCCACCTTGAACACATCGGGATAGGTGGTCATGAGGCTTGTTGTCATGAATCCGCCGAAACTCCATCCGTGCACCCCAAGTCGGTCCGCATCAACGTATGGCAAAGACTTGAGGTATTCCACACCTTTGATTTGGTCTTTCATCTCCTCCACGCCGAGTTGACGGAATGTGGCTTGTTCGAAGTCGAGTCCCCTATGCTCGCTTCCCCGGTTGTCGAGGCAGAACATCACATAACCATTCTGTGCCATCCAGAGGTCCCATCCACGGGCTCCCCAATTGCGACTGGCATCGATGTTGTGTGCATGTGGTCCTCCATAGACATAGACCACAGCAGGGTATTTCTTTGCGGGGTCGAAGTCAGTGGGTAGGATGAGTCGGTAGTAGAGGTCAGTGACTCCGTCGGCAGCCGTGATGGTTCCGACCTTGATTTCAGGCACCTTGTACTCCAGCCACGGGTCGTCAGCGTGATGTATGTTGACATACTTGCCGTCGGCCACATTCACGATGTCGATATTGTATGGTAAGTTGGCAGACGAGTAACGGTCGATGACGTAGTTGCCTTCGGGCGACAATTCAGGATAATGGTATCCCTGTGTCACTCCCAAAGCTTTCCGTTTACCGTTCATTCCCACACTCCAGAGACTTATGCCAATAGGGTCGTTCTCGTTGCTGGTGTAGACCACCTGCTTGAGTTTGTTGTTGAATCCCAGCAGTTCAGTGACCTCGAACTTCCCCGAAGTGAGTTGTTTCAAGAGTTTACCGTCTGTGCTATAGAGATAAAGGTGGTTGTATCCATCTCGCCTTGTCTGGTATATGAACTTACTGCTATCCCAAGGCAGGAAAACGATGGGGTGTAGGGGTTCCACGTACTTATCGTTGTGTTCTTCGAAAAGCACCGTTTCCTTCACACCAGTTTCCGCGTCGTAGCGGATGAGTTGCGCATGGTTCTGGTCTCGGTTGAGTTCGATGAGATAGACTTTCCGTTCGTCAGGACTCCAAGCGATGTTGGTGAAATAGCGGTCGGTAGGGTCATCGGTCTTCAGGTAGATGGTGTTGCGCGTCTGGGGGTTGTAGATGCCCACCTGTACCTTATGGCTGGTTTCTCCAGCCATGGGGTATTTGTCAGGCACCATGGTAGCGCAACGTGTGGAAATATCGACTTGCGGATAAGTGGTGACCATGGACTGGTCCATTCGGTAGAACGCCAGTTTATTGCCCTTAGGACTCCAGAACGTTCCTTTCTCTATGCCGAACTCATTTCGGTGTACACTTTCTCCATAAACGATGTCGAGGCATCCATCGGTGCTAACCTGATTGACTTGTCCGTCGGCAGTCTGCACATAAAGGTTATGGTTCTTGGTATATGCCGTCTGTCTGGATACGGGTTCAAAGTCAGTGTTAGACGCCGTAGGCGAGTTGACCACACTCCAAACGATGTTTTTTTCTTTCCAATCGACTAACAATTGCTTGCCGAGATGCTGAATCATCACCTGAGACTTGTCGGAGTACGGGAAAGAAGCGTAGTAGAGGCTTCTGAGTGGAGTGTTGGCTTGGATGATGCTGTTGATTTCCTCGAGGGTGAAGAGGGTGCTGTTTTGCCCAGTCTTGTTGTCGATGATGCTCACCTTGTCGAGGTCCAGTTCGACGCAGTTGTCTCCCCACCATGTCACGTACTTTCTCGCGGGAGTGTGCGAGTAGTATGTTGAACCGCCTGGAATAAGGTCGTCTAAGGTGAAGAGTTTTTTGTCTTGGGCCATCGTGAGAGTTGTTGCAGCCAGCAATGGCATAAGCAACATGAATTTTAGAGATTTCATATACAGAGATGTTCTGTTTATCACGAATTTTCGAATTATAGAATTATTATTCTGCTGATATTAACTGAAGTTTCGGAAATTATAAAATGAAGTTAAATAGGGAGTTAAGCCAGCATGCTGGCTGGAAGTTAAGCACTTTCGTGCTGGACGATACTACAGCCATTAAATGCTATCGTCCTGTGCAAAGCACATAACACCCAAGAGCGTAGCGAGTTTACTTCCATTTTTACTTCCGAAAGATGAGTATTAAGAATTTTATGGAATTATCAATCAAATCGCAAGCGATTTTTAGAAGTCACCATACTTAAGGTGTTATTTGTCGTTGCGTTTGAAAGGTTTTCCATCTTTGTCAAATCCCCAATCTTTGGTGGTGGCATCCGACGGTTTGCCCTTGGAGCGGTCGTATGGTTTGCCTTTGCCACGGTCACCACGTCTGTCCTCACGGTGTGGGCGGTCCTTGAAGTTCCTGCGTGGGCGTCCGTCACCATCCTCACGGCGCGGACGGTCTCTGAAGTTTCTGCGGGGACGCCCTTCTCTGTCACCATCCTCACGGTGTTGGTGGTCCCTGAAGTTTCTGCGGGGACGACCTTCTCCGTCACCATCCTCACGGCGTTGGCGGTCTCTGAAGTTTCTGCGGGGACGACCTTCTCCG
>CACYEC010000223.1 GCA_902773225.1 uncultured Bacteroidales bacterium | reverse complement strand
TTAAGAAAAAAATGAAAAAGTTAGTATTTATGTTCGTAGCCGTTTTGGCTGTTTCTTTCGCTTCTTGTGGTGACGCTCCTAAGAAGGTTGCTGAGACTGTTGACTCTGTCAAAGCTGAAGCTGCTGAGGTTGTTGACTCTGCTGCCGCTAAGCTTGACTCTGCTGCCACTCAGCTTGACTCTACAGCAAACGCTGTTGTTGACTCTGTAAAGGCCGCTCTCTAATCAGCACACGCAAAACTTGCGAAAGCACAACGAACTCTAACGAGGGAATTGGAACCTGCATGACTTCATTGAAGCCGCGCAGGTTTTTTTATGCCTTACTTAGAACATTGTGGTGCCTGCTTATAAACTAATTCCATCAGATACAGAAGTCTTCAGAAAATCATTCAATAATGTGTGGAGTGCATTCGTGGATTTGAATATGGTGGGTACGCACATCGATGGTGTCGGAAGTTACGGTGAGTTGAACAACTGCAGCCTTGCTGTTGATATCACGTGTCTGGTCGAAGATGAAGTTGCCGATACTGTAATAGATGTAATGTCCATGGTATAATTCTATGGTCTGGAGCGTGTGGGGGTGATGGCAAACGAGAATATCGGCACCCGCATCAATAAGTTGATGTGCCTGCATCCGCTGTTGGGATACAGGTCTGAGCGTATGCTCGCCTCCCCAATGAAGGGAGACAACGATGACTGCATCGGGGTGTTGTTGCCGCAGGTCAGCAACACGTAGAATCAGGCTGTCCATGGACTCTTGGCTTGGACTTGGACTGAAAGGAAGATAAGGAAAGTTTTCCAAAGTCAAGCGAAGCGAGGCAAGAATATAAACGGGTCTCGGCATAGTGGTGAGAAGCAATGGCTGTGCGGCCGCAGCCATGGTGCTGTCGGCTCCAAACGGCGTCATACCCGCACGGATGATATTTTTGCGAGTGTCCAGCAGCCCTTTACGGCCTTGGTCGATGGAATGGTTGTTGGCAAGGTTGAGATGTGTGAACCCGTGGCGGTGCAGACAATCAAGCCACTGGGGTTCTCCACGGAAAATGTACCATTTGTAGTTGGGTTGACGAACAAGTGTGGCTGGGCATTCGAGATTGCCCACTACATAAGTGGAGGTGGAAAAAAGAGAGTCGATGGAAGGGGAGAAAAGCGCATCGGGACCAGAACGTTCGATTCGTTGGCGGACACCACGGTCAAGCAACACATCGCCAGTGAATGTAATGGTAACGGCATCGGACTGCGCATACAAAGGCAGGGACGGCAGCAATGCCGCCATCCCCGCCATGATGATGCAGAGTGTCTTAGCACCCCGAACTATAGAAGATATGCTCATTATCGAGTTCCTTGCCGTTTTCAGGCACGATGATTTCCTCCATCCATGTAGGAATGCCCTTGTCGGGCTTAGTTTCGAGTTGCTGTTGCCATTCCTCGTCGGTGAGACGAGGGGCGTCAAGCGTTTCACCGAACTCACGGTATGAGAATACCGCACCACGTGTGAGGTAGAGGTAACCCTCGATTTCTACCACAACATAGATTTCATGGGCAGGTCCTACTGCCTCATATAACACACTCTTGTTATCGTTGTTATGTGCGTTGGCCGTATAGACATCTGCCACAAGGGCGATTTTCTTGTCCGCACTCTGAATGTCATCCCACCCGGAAAGGTACTGGTTGGGTTCACGCAGGATGTTGAGCGTAGTGTATTCAAAAGAGGAACCCATATACTCAATCTGTCCATATTCCTCATCGGTGAGTTTCTCTCCCTTGAGTTCTTTCTGACTTACAGCAAGCAGGAACTCCGCTTTCTCGCGAAGGTCAGTGGTGACGTTCTCGATTTCCTCTGTCATGAAATCATATTTCTTTAAGACCGACACTGTGGCATCCAGCAATTCGAGGGCTTTCTGCCAGTAAGCGACGTTAGGCTCTACGTACCCACGGCATACAGGTTCTGGTGGACCTCCACCACCACACTCTGCCCCCATGGGTTGCTTCGCATAGAGGATAGCGTCGTGCTTGAGTTCTGTCCAGGATGCCAACGCTGAATTGAGGGTTTTCTTGCCCCATTGAGGTGTAGCCATGAAATAGGGTGCGTTGGTGGGCTGAGCATTGATTTCCTTCATGGAGGCTATCCAACGGTTGGCTACTGTGGCGTTCCAGTCAATCTCACCCATTCTATCCTTCATCTTCTTGAGCATGGGTGCATATTCACCCCATTGCTTGTCTTCTTCAAGTTCATCGATGAGAATACGCTCTGCCTGGCTGATGCCGATTGCGGCCATCACATCGAGTCCTTTGGGAGTACCACGTTTGGTGGGGTTGCTGTCATAATCCACCATCTCCTGAAGCACCTCTGCATCAGGGAAATAGCGCTGAGGCATGAAATTGATTTTGTGTTGGCTCGACAAGGCGTGTTTTGGTTTGATGCGTATTTGCTTCTCACAGAGATTCTCCACGGCTTTCTGAACTGTTTTCAACGCCTCGTCATCGTTCATCACCTTTTCCAACGTCAATCCACTTTGTGTCAACAAGTCGTTAACTTGAAGTATGCTGACATTGTCGGGCTCTCCCATTAAGAATGTGATGGGATCGCTGATGTTCTTGTAAGTCTGCATAAGGTTGTTGTCGGAACCTACCACCTGAGCGATAAGCAACGCACGGCGCAGTTGGTGTGGCGCATCGGCAGCGAATGGAACGCTCTGCAGCCACATCATGCCCTCGAAATAGTGCTTGAGTCCGTCATTCCGGGTGTAATGGCCACGTGGACGGTAGATGTTGTAGATATATGGAGTTTTGATATACTCAAGGAACTCTGACTCTGAGGTCTGCGCCTCATGCACGTTCTTGATTTCCTGCAAAGCCAATTCCTTATATTCATCAGGAACACCTTTTAGTTGTCCTCCTGTGAGCAGAGCGTTTGCGATGGCAAAATAAGCTTGGTTGTAGGTCGCTGCCTTTCTTAGCTCCTCATTCTTGGCGCTTGAGGCAATGGCACGCATGGATTGGGTGAGTTTGTCGGTGTAATTGATGAGAATGGGAATAAACTTATCCTGCTCCACTTTCCGCAGGACACAGTCGAAATAGAGATGGAAAGCCTGAAGATAAAGGTCTGTGGTGATGAAACTGGGGAAATTCCGGTAGTCATTGCGCTCATAGATGTGGAAGAGTTGGTCCTCATTCTGTGGCACGATGGCGAAACCATAGTTGGCCAGCGCCGTGGCGAGGTTGTCATCGAACTCGTTGAGTTGGAACGGATTGATGATATTGGCAATGTTAATCACCCATCCATCGTTTCCCTTGTAGTTCAATTTGAGCAGCTCGTCTTCGCGAGTTTTGATTTTGTTGATAAAAGATGTCTCCTCATCTGTGTAGGAGATGGGCGCGATAGTGGGAGTGTCTTCATCCCTCTCGCCGTATTGTTGCTCCTCTTCTATCCAGAAGCGCTTTTCCATGAGGGAGTCGTACCAGGTCGTGGTGGAGAAGATGCCTCGTAAGTCGGCATTCATAAAGCAGTAGCCCTGGCGTGCAGCGAAGGCATTCCTCAGAATTCGCAAGTCGCTGAGACTGTAACCAGTGATGTCCTGTTTGAGGTCGATTTCACCATTGAGCTTCTCGACATCCAGCTTGGAGGGCGGAACACTGGCGGGAACGAGAAGATCAGTCTTCTTCTGTTCGGCGCAGGCTATCAGCAGCAATGCTGATATAACCAGTAATAGATTCTTTCTCATAGGCTCAGTGTGTTAGTTATTAATAGGGTTATGTTTTTATAAATATTATTGCTATCAAGGGCTAATCTGCATTGAAGGATTGCTTTGCTTCTTCGAGTGAGACATTGGTGGCGAGAAAACGGCAGAACTCCACTCCGAAATGGGCCCATTGGTATTCTGCCACAACAAAATGCCCGTCGGTTGTTGCCTCCAGTGACCTTATCTTGCCATCCGTGAACCGGAAATCATGAAGGATTCCACCCAGTTTGGAGCCCATCCACATCGCACGGATCTTGCCGTGGTAGTTCTTGAAGATGAAGATGCGTCTTCCTTTTTCAGGATAGAACCGTGTGGATTTAACCACTCCCACAAGTGCTTCCACCGTGCCGTCACCATCCACGTCGCCTGTCTGGAACTGATAGACTGGATAAGGCAGTTTCCATTTGTTGACTTGCTGACCTGTCTGCAGACAAAGGACACTGAGGCTATCGTTGACCTGCTCCAAGGCAAACGTCCACGACTTAGCCAGAGCAACGGACTGTTCACGGGAATTAGCCTCTGTACTGTCCTGTGCGAATGAAGATGACGTATAGAAAAGCGAGATGAACAGTAAGAAGAAAGTATGAAATAATCCTCTTGTTTCCATAATCGCTTATTATTCAGTTAGTTTATCAATATCATCAGTCCATGCGGTAATCTGGATTTTCCTGAACAGCACCCATCTCTGACAAGATTGAAATCACTGTAACATTCGTTCCAAATCCTTTTGGTTACAAATTTAGTACAAGATTTTGTAAAAACCACAAGAATTTGAAGATAAAATCGTATATTTGCATGATGAAAAATTACGCTTTCAATTCCAAACCCCGTGTGATGCTGATTTACACAGGCGGTACAATCGGTATGATTCAGAATCACACCACAGGTGCGTTCGAGGCCTTCAACTTCGACCACTTACGCGCCAATGTGCCTGAACTCAACCGTTTTGACTACGCCATACAAGCATATCAGTTCGACCCGCCTATCGACTCCTCCGACATGAGCCCTGAAGTGTGGAAGAAACTCGTCAAAATCATCAACTATAATTACGACAATTATGATGGGTTTGTCATCCTTCATGGCACCGACACAATGGCTTATACGGCATCGGCACTGAGTTTCATGCTTGAGAACCTCTCGAAACCTGTGGTGCTCACCGGAAGTCAGTTGCCCATCGGCATGCTACGCACCGACGGAAAGGAGAATCTAATCACAGCCGTGGAGATTGCGGCGGCAAGAGATGAGGAGGGGCAACCGATGGTACCAGAGGTGTGCGTCTATTTCCAGCAAAGGCTGTTCCGAGGCAACCGAACCACCAAGTTCTCTGCCGACAACTTCAACGCCTTCCGTTCAAACAATTTTCCACCACTGGGACATGCAGGAGTAGATATCACTTACGCCACAGAACTGATACGGCACCCCGACCGTATGCTCCCTCTGAAACCTCATTTCCTGCTCGACACACATGTGCTGGCCATCACTCTCTTCCCCGGACTTGAAGAGCAACTGGTCAGGCACCTCTTCGCTAAAGAACTGGTCAAGGGACTGATACTGCGCACTTTCGGTTCGGGAAACGCACCTCAGCACACATGGCTCGCCAACGCCTTGAAAGAAGCGACCGATGCGGGAAAAGTCATTGTCAACATCACCCAATGTCAAACCGGATGCGTGGAGATGGGACGGTACGAAACAGGACGGCAACTGCTGGACGCAGGCGTGGTGAGCGGACATAATATGACTATTGAGGCGGCCATCACCAAACTGATGTTCCTGCTGGGACACTACGACGACCCCCGAAAAGTGAGGTACATGATGGGACAGTCGCTGGCTGGAGAACTCGACAGGAAATAACCGTTGAACATTGAACATTAACCGTTGAACATTGAACATTGGCTTCTCCAAAACGCTCACGCTCCCACATGTGCTTGGCATCACTGAAGACAAGGCAAAACAATCACAATAGGTCAAAAAGCAGGCAAATCGACAACTTTAGGTTAAATTATTAGTTTTTCTCGCCGAAATTTAAGAACTTTGCATTTATTATGCAGTTTTTACAAAACAATATAGTTCAACATATAGCCTTTATCCCATGGCAACAGACGATTAGCGTGCTGGAGATGATTGTCAAGGGATTCATTATCGGCATAGTGGTATCTGCGCCAATGGGTCCCACTGGTGTGTTGTGCGTGCAACGCACCATGAACAAGGGACGGGCTTACGGCCTTGCCACAGGACTGGGCGCCTCGCTCAGCGACATCATCTACGCTTTAATCACGGGGTACGGCATGTCGTTCGTGATGGACATCATCGAGAACCCACAAGTGCTGTTCTGGGTGAAGATGGTGGGTAGCGCTTTGTTGCTCTTATTCGGTATTTTCACTTTCAACTCCAATCCTGTGAAAGAGATACGTCATGTGTCGCACAACAAAGGTTCCTTAATCCACAATTTCGTCACCGGTTTCATTGTCACCGTGAGCAATCCTGCCATCATCTTCCTGTTCATCGCACTTTTCGGACAGTTCATCTTCATCGTACCAGGAAGGCATATCCATCAGATTGTGGGCTACCTGGCACTGATTTGCGGCGCTGTGGCATGGTGGTTCGGACTGACTTATCTCATCGATAAAATACGCAACAGGTTCGAAGAGCGGGGACTGTGGATTATCAACCGTATAATTGGCGCTGTGGTGATACTGGTTTCTATCGGTATCCTGCTCTACTCCCTCAACGAATGGCTGGAGTTTCCGTCTTTCGGAATGAAGCACTAAGGCAAAACAAAGATTTCTGGAGAACAATGTATATATCGGAAAGGCTTAGGGAAAACAACATCGCGGAATACCTGCTCTATATGTGGCAAGTAGAGGATATCATCCGCGCCAATGGCCTCGACATCGAACGGTTGAGGGAGGGATACCTGTCGCAATTCGGTGCTGAAGGCGAACAGAAAGAACAACTGGAAGGTTGGTATGAACAATTGATAGCCATGATGCGCGAGGAAGGCGTCGAAAAGAAAGGACACCTACAAATCAACAAGAACATCATCATCATGCTCACCGACCTGCACCTACGGCTGCTGCGAACACCGAAGTTCGCCGATTATAGCGCGGCTTACTACCACATCCTGCCTTTCATTGTGGAACTACGGGCAAAGAACCGCCAAGGAGGAGAAGAAGAGAAAGACGAAATGGAGACGTGCCTCGACGCACTCTATGGACTGATGCTACTCCACCTGCAAGGCAAGAAGGTCAGCGGCGACACAGAACTGGCTTTGGCGGAGGTGGCTAAATTCATGGCACTGCTGTCCAATTACTACAAAAAGGAAAAGGCTGGAGAACTCGACTTCGATTGAGTTCACCGGTCACAGCTCAATGCTAACCGCATAGAGTAAGCGATAACTCTCATACAAAACAAGGCTCACTTACCAAAAAGTTCATATCGAGTTTTGTGAAAGACATCTGCGTTCCCGGCAAAACTGACTAAACAAATCATAACGATGATTAAGAACATACTGATAACAGGTTGTAATGGACAACTGGGCAACGAAATGCAACTGCAATCCAAGTTGCCGGAAAATGACTCCTACACCTATTTCTTCACCGATGTGGAAGAACTCGACATCACTGACGAAAAGGCTGTCAATGCCTTCGTAGAAACACATGAGATAGATTGCATCGTCAACTGCGCGGCTTACACCAACGTCGACAAGTCGGAAAGCAATGAGGAGTTGTGCCACTTGCTCAACAGCGTGGCTCCTGGCTATCTTGCAAAGGCCATCAACCGACGCAAAGGCACAATCATACAGGTCAGCACCGATTACGTGTTCGACGGAACATCTTACACACCATATCAGGAGGACGAACCCACCTGCCCACGCTCCGTCTATGGCAGCACCAAACTTGAGGGGGAGCAACAGGTAATGGCAGAATGCACCCAAGCAGTGATTATCCGAACAGCATGGCTCTACTCACGTTTCGGTGGCAACTTCGTGAAGACCATGTTACGCCTGGGCAGGGAACGGGATTCTCTGAACGTGGTGTTCGACCAAATTGGAACACCCACATACGCTCGCGACCTCGCTGCGGCCATCTCAGCTGTCATACGACATGGCATCGTGCCTGGCATTTACCATTTCAGCAACGAAGGCGTAACCTCGTGGTACGATTTCACATGTGCCATACACCGCATCGCCGGCATAAACAACTGCAACGTGCAACCCATTCATACGGCTGAATACCCTACACCTGCCACAAGACCGCATTATTCAGTACTGGACAAAACAAAAATCAAAAACACATACGGCATCACCATCAACCACTGGGAGACATCGCTAAACCAATGCATCAGCGAAATACTTGCCGGGAACTAAAATACATTGAGACTAAAAATGATGAACGAAATAGAACGCAGACGAACATTCGCCATCGTGTCGCACCCCGACGCCGGCAAGACAACACTCACTGAGAAACTGCTCCTGTTCGGAGGACAAATACAGGTGGCTGGCGCGGTGAAGTCGAACAAAATCAAGAAAACCGCCACATCCGACTGGATGGACATAGAGAAACAACGCGGTATCTCTGTCTCAACATCCGTGATGGAATTCGACTACAAAGACTACAAGGTGAACATCCTCGACACACCTGGACACCAAGACTTCGCCGAGGACACCTTCCGCACGCTCACTGCCGTTGACAGTGTGATTATCGTCATCGACAGCGCTAAAGGCGTGGAGGCACAGACAAGGAAACTGATGACCGTATGCCGAATGAGGAAGACTCCCGTCATTGTCTTCATCAACAAGATGGACCGTGAGGGACGTGACCCTTTCGACCTACTCGACGAGGTGGAGGAGGAATTGCAAATCAGCGTGCGCCCCTTGAGTTGGCCTATCAACCAAGGACAGCGTTTCAAGGGCGTTTACAACATCTATGAACAGAAACTCAACCTCTTCACACCAAGCAAGCAGACTGTGACAGAGAAAGTGGAAGTGGACATCAACAGCGCACAACTTGACGAGCAGGTGGGCGAGAGCGACGCTGCTAAACTCCGCGAAGACCTGGAACTGGTCGATGGAGTGTATTCCGAGTTCAATGTAGAGGACTACCTGGCTGGCGAGTTGGCGCCAGTGTTCTTCGGTTCAGCACTCAACAATTTCGGCGTGCAGGAACTGCTCGACTGCTTTGTGGAAATTGCGCCCTCCCCGCGGAGCACCAAGGCCGAGGAACGCGACGTGAAGCCAGAAGAACCAAAATTCACCGGATTCATCTTCAAAATCACGGCCAACATCGACCCCAACCACCGTTCTTGCACCGCTTTCTGCAAGGTCTGCTCTGGAAAGTTCGTGCGAAATGCACCTTATCTGCATGTCAGACAAGGAAAGACGGTGAGATTCTCTTCCCCTACACAGTTCATGGCACAGCGGAAGAGCACCATCGAGGAAGCATACCCTGGCGACATCATCGGACTACCCGACAACGGGATATTCAAAATTGGAGACACCCTCACAGAGGGTGAGTTGTTGCATTTCAGAGGACTGCCCAGCTTCTCACCCGAGATGTTCAAGTACATCGAGAACGCTGACCCCATGAAAACAAAACAACTCAACAAAGGCATCGAGCAACTGATGGACGAGGGCGTAGCGCAATTGTTTGTCAACCAGTTCAACAACCGAAAGATCATCGGAACGGTTGGCCAACTGCAGTTCGAGGTCATCCAGTACCGTCTGGAGAACGAATACAACGCACTTTGCAAATGGGAACCAGCCAACCTCTATAAAGCCTGCTGGATTGAGAGCGACGACGAGCAACTACTCGACAACTTCAAGAAACGCAAGTACCAGTACATGGCCAAGGACAGGGAAGGGCGTGATGTGTTCCTGGCAGACAGCAACTATGTCCTTCAGATGGCACAGCACGACTTCGAACACATCAAATTCCATTTCACCAGCGAATTCTGAACTCCTTTTCACAATAATCCGAATTATCCGTTTTTCAGAACACTCAGAATAGAATAACAACATGCTACAAGACGAAGTAAAGAAAGCCGTTGAGGTGATGAGGGCTGGAGGAGTGATACTCTACCCCACCGACACCGTTTGGGGCATAGGATGCGACGCCACCAATGCCGAGGCTGTGAAAAGAATATACGAAATCAAGCACCGCGACGACAGCAAGGCTATGATCTGTCTGGTCGATAGCGAGGCCAGACTCTCGCGCTATGTCCGACATGTGGCCGATGTCACATGGGACATGATTGAGTTGGCTACAAAACCTTTGACCATCATCTTTGACAATGCCACAGGACTTGCACCTAACCTCCTGGCTGAAGACGGCAGCGTGGGAATGAGGGTCACACGCGAGGAGTTTTCCAAGGAACTCTGCTTTAGGATGCAGAAACCTGTGGTCTCTACCAGCGCCAACATCAGCGGCGAAGCCACTCCTCGCAACTTCAGCGAGATATCAGATGAAATCAAGAATGCCGTCGACTATGTGGTCAAGTACAGCCGACAGGGAAAGGAGAAACACAAACCATCAAGCATCATTAAGATAAGCGAGAGCGGAGAGTTCACCATTATCAGGGAATAACTTCCACTTCGCATCACATCAGAAAACTGGAGGACTGCAAAATAGTAAGGACAGATGAGGTTAGTATCAGTACAAGTTTTACGCCGTTACCTTCGGTTCTTCAACCGATTCACAGACTGGCTGCGTTCTATCACCAGCGAACGCAACGTGGTGCTGGGACTGAGCCTTATTGTCGGCGTGCTGACAGCACTGGCCAGTTATGTGCTGAAATACCTCGTCGGAGAAATACGCATTCTGCTCACTGAACGGTTCGCGCCCGAGAGCATCAACCTACTCTACTTGATTTATCCCGCTGTCGGAATCCTGGTCACATCTTTAGTGGTACGTTATGTGGTGCGCGACGACATCAGCCATGGAGTGACGAAGATTCTCTTCGCCATTTCCAGACGAAAAGCCAGAATCAAAGGCCATAATATGTGGTCGAGCATTGTGGCCAGTGGAATCACCATCGGTTTCGGTGGAAGTGTGGGTGCCGAGGCACCCATCGTCCTGACGGGCAGTGCCATAGGAAGCAATCTGGGACGACGATTCCATGTGAGGGGAAACACCATGATGCTGTTGGTGGGCTGCGGAGCCGCCGGGGCAGTGGCAAGCATCTTCAAGGCCCCTATCGCCGGACTGGTATTCGTGCTGGAGGTGTTGATGCTCGACTTGAATATGGCTTCTTTGCTTCCGCTGCTGGTGACATGCGTCACGTCTGCCTGCGTGTCCTACGCATTCTATGGCACCGAATCCATGTTCTCTTTCTCTCTCGACCGGCCTTTCTCCATACAAGTCATCCCTGCATGTATCTTGCTCGGTATGGTATGCGGACTTGTGTCGCTGTATTTCACCAGGGCGATGAACTGGTTTGAGGGTATCTTCGGAGGCATCAAGAACGGAATGTATAAATTTCTACTTGGCGCTTCGGTACTGGGTGTGCTTATCTTCTTCTTTCCTGTGCTGTATGGAGAGGGATACGATGTGATCGCTCAACTCCTCAACAACGACTCCGCCACAAACATCATGCACAACTCGCTGTTCTACAGCAACTCACGAAGTCTTCTCATCTATCTCTCGCTGGTGATGGTGTTCAAGGTGTTCGCCACCACCTCCACTAATGGGGGCGGAGGATGCGGAGGCGTGTTCGCACCCAGCCTGTTCTTGGGGTGCATCGCCGGATTCGTCTTCGCCAGCATCTGGAATGGATACGGGGTGATGAACGAGAACTTGGCCACCAAAAACTTCGCGCTATACGGCATGGCGGGACTGATGTCGGGTATCATGCACGCACCGCTGACCGGCATCTTCCTCATCGCAGAACTAACAGGGGGCTATCAACTCTTTGTCCCTATCATGATTGTGTCGGTCGTGTCCTACCTCACCATTGTTGTGTTCGAACCTCATAGCATCTATGCCATGCGACTGGCCAAGAAAGGGGAACTCATTACCCACGACAAGGACAAGGCCGTACTGCAGTTCATGAACATGAATGCACTGGTGGAGAAGAACTTCATAACAGTTTATCCAGACATGGATTTGAGAGAACTGGTGCAAATCATCAGCAAATCAAACAGGAATATCTTCCCAGTGGTGGATCGTGGAGGCAAACTGTTAGGCTTGCTCAAACTCGACGCAGTGCGCCAGTACATCTTCCGGCCTGAATTGTATCGTAAATACAATGTGGCCAAATTCATGACTGAAGCAAAAGCCGTCATCGTAGTGACCGATACTATGGGGGTGGTGACTCGCAAATTCGAGAAGACGCATGAATGGAACCTGCCCGTCATTCGCAACGACGGCACTTATATAGGATTCATTTCGCGTTCAGGGCTCTTCAACACCTATCGACGAACACTTGTGAATTTCACATCCGACTGATTTTCACCCCTCAACTACAACAAAAAAAGAAAGATTTTTATATGGACAAAAACAGTGTGAGAATAGTTTTCATGGGCACACCAGAATTTGCCGTCGAGAGCCTACGGGCCTTGGTGGAAGGCGGATACAACGTTGTCGGGGTGGTGACCATGCCCGACAAACCCATTGGACGTCATGGCAGTGTCCTGCAAGGAAGTCCTGTCAAACAATATGCCGTTGAGCACGGACTCACTGTGCTGCAGCCACAGAAACTCAAGGATGAGGTTTTTTTAGAAGCGATGCGGGAGCTCGACGCTCAACTGCAGATTGTAGTGGCTTTCAGGATGCTTCCCGAGGTGGTGTGGGCAATGCCACCACTCGGAACCTTCAACCTACACGCTTCTCTGTTGCCACAGTACCGTGGAGCCGCACCCATCAACTGGGCCATCATCAACGGAGAGAAGGAAACTGGAATCACCACTTTCTTCTTGAAGCATGAAATCGACACTGGCGAGGTCATACAGCAAGTGAAAGTGCCTATTCTCGACACCGATAACGTAGGCGACGTGCACGACCGTCTCATGAAACTTGGCGCTGATTTGGTGACTCAAACCGTGGACAGCATCATCGACGGCTCCGTCAGAACAATACCACAAGAACTGATAGCGGGGAGAAACGCGTCCTTGCGGCCTGCTCCCAAGATTTTCCACGACACATGCCGCATCGACTGGAAAAACCTGAACACCAAACAAGCCTATGATTTCATTCGGGGACTCAGTCCCTATCCCGCTGCCTGGACTACAATGGTGGCTGGCGACAAGGTTCTGGAAATGAAAATTTACGAAACACGCAAACTGCCTCTCCAAGACAACAACAAAGACCATGTGGGGACATTGCTGACCGACGGCAGGACTTATCTGCGTGTACGACTCTCCGACGGCGTAATCGACATACTCACCTTGCAACTGGCAGGAAAGAAACGGATGGATGTGACAGCATTCCTCAACGGTTTCAAAGTGGAGGAAGGAATGCGTCTGGAATAAAACCTCACCGAAAACATCGAGAATTGTAATTATCCGATTATTGGTTTTCCCAACTAATGTTTCGCGATTAAAAAATACCCTAAAAAACTACAATATGGAGAACAAAATTGACTGCTTCCTCCCATACGGAGGGATGGAATCCTTACAAACCACGGTTGCGTCCCTCCGCGAGAGCCATCTCATTGGCAATATTTGGGTTTTGACCAACGACATGTCAATTCCGCTGCCCGAGGGATGCACACCGTTTCTGGCCGACAGCATACAAAGCACCATCACCATGTGCCGTATAATCAAGTACTGCACAACGCCATATTTCATCATCTACTTCAAGGATACGCCATTGAAAATGGGCTACAGAGCTGTGGAACGGATGTACGACATCGCTCTTGCAACCGATGCCAGAATGGTCTATGCAGACCGAAACCAATTGAAAAACGGAGATATCATACACGTACCCACCATCGACTTCCAATTCGGCAGCATCCGCAACGACTTCGACTTCGGAAGTGTGGTGATGGTCAAAACGGATGGAATTGATTACTTTTGGGCAGACTCCAACTACGATGAGGAAGAAGACAGGTGTGTGGAAACAGGTTTCAAATATGCTGGTTGGTATCACCTTTGGCTGACCTTCTCCGAAGACCCGCAATCCATCTACCATATCAAGGAAACGCTTTATACCGAGGTGGAGAACGACAACCGCAAGTCGGGCGAAAAACAGTTCGACTATGTCAATCCCGCAAGCAAGGATGTACAACTCGAAATGGAAAAAGCCGCTACCCTGGCCCTTTCTTATAGGAATATCATCATCGATGCCAATAACATCGTTAAAGTCGATCTGGGAAAAGCCCACTTTCCCGTGGAGATGACCGTCGTCATTCCTGTACGCAACCGCGCACGCACCATCGCAGATGCCATCGAATCTGTGCTGATTCAGAAAACGGATTTTCCGTTCAACCTCATCGTGGTCGATAACCTATCCACCGACGGCACCACCGAAATCATCGACAAATACAAAGACGACCCGAAGGTGGTGCATATCATTCCTCAACGCGACGACTTAGGCATTGGAGGATGCTGGAACACTGCCATCTACGATGAGCGCTGCGGCAAGTATGCCGTGCAACTCGACAGCGACGACCTCTACAGCGACGAGCACACACTCACCAAGATTCACAACAAGTTCGTGGAGGAGCAATGCGCCATGGTCATCGGATCATACCGTATGACGAACTTCAACCTTGAGACATTGCCACCTGGCATTATCGACCACAAGGAATGGACTGATGAAAACGGAATGAACAACGCTTTGAGAATCAACGGACTGGGAGCACCACGTGCTTTCTACACGCCTGTCATACGTTCCATTGGTTTCCCCAACACCAGTTATGGCGAGGACTACGCTGTCGGACTGGCCATCTCGCGCCTATACCGCATCGGGCGTATCTATGAACCTATCTATCTCTGTCGCAGATGGGAAGGCAACTCCGACGCCGCACTCTCGCCCGAGAAAATCAACAAGAACAACGCCTACAAGGATGCCATACGATCCATAGAGTTGGCCAGAAGATGCAATTACAGGATTTTCGGCATCGCAGAAGCCATCGACGACTTCATTTCCCTGCAACTTGAGGTGTGGCCTGAAGCGAAAGCAAGATTCAACGACCTTCTGAATGTGGTGACATTTGACTACAAGGACGAAAACTTCAAGGTACAGTTCAACCCTGCAAGAATAACATCTACAGGGGCAAGAATCGACAAGAAATCCATTGCTGAAAGGAAGTGCTTCCTTTGCGACAGCAACAGACCGGAAGAGCAAGGAAAACTGGTTTGGCTCAACAAGTACAACATCTTGGTCAATCCCTACCCCATCCTACCGAAACACCTCACCATCGCGTCCATTGAACATAAGAGACAGGAATTCACGGAGTGCATGGCCGACATGATACAATTGTCGGCCCTGACACCACAACTGCTGTACTTCTACAATGGACCGCTTTGTGGAGCATCCGCTCCCGACCATCTCCATTTCCAAGCTGGCGAGAAGAGCAATGTGCCCCTGACAAAACTCAGTGAAAAAGATTTCCAGAAGCAAAAGTACTGTAAGATGATATATGTCGAGGGAGACGACCTTCAGACAATTCAGAGGGAAGTGAAGGATATCATCGACTTGCTTCCCGTCATGGAAGGAGAATATGAGCCAAGAATGAACGTGCTCGTCTGGACTGACCAACTGTTCATGGATTTATACATCACACGTGTTGTCGTTATACCTCGTTCCAACCACAGGCCGGAATGCTATTACGCTGAGGGAGAGGAACAAATTCTCGTCAGTCCTGGCGCGCTCGACATGGCTGGACTGATGATTGCGCCAAGGGAAGAAGACCTGAAGAAACTCTCTCCCGAGCGTATCAAGCAAATACTTACCGAATGTGGAATGCCTTCATGAATTATAGGACATCACTTAAAAACTTTGTAAGATGAGAGAGCCATTGGTTGATGTGGGCATCGTGAACGCGGTGGAATTGCGCGTATGCTTCAATGGAAATTACACCTGTGGAACAACTGACATATCTGGTCCTCAAGTGATTAAATATCACCAAGACAAGATTGAATGGAATGGTGCCTTGTTCGGTGAACTTCTTTTCACACCCGTAAACTACGACGGCGCTTTCGCACTGGAGGAAGTGACCATCGGCATCGGTTTCCATTGGGAAAGAAAAGAAACACAGGTCTTTCGCGGACAACTTCGCGTCATCATCAATCACGGCAAACTACAAGCCATCAACATACTGCCTGTGGAGGAATACCTCAAGAGTGTCATCTCGTCAGAGATGAGTGCCACAGCATCACTGCAACTGCTCAAGGCACACGCTGTAATCTCGCGTGGATGGCTACTGGCGCAAATCAACAAACGGAAAGAAACAAAGACAAAACACGAAACATCCTACTACCGCACAGACAAAGGCATCATCCGCTGGTACGACCGCGAGGACCACACCCTCTTCGACGTCTGCGCCGACGACCACTGCCAACGCTACCAAGGCATCACACGACAGACCAACGACAAGGTACGGCAGGCGGTAGACGAAACTTGTGGACAAGTGCTAACATTCAACGGACAAATCTGCGACACTCGTTTCTCCAAGTGCTGCGGAGGCATCTTGGAAGAGTTTGAGGCCTGTTGGGAAGACACCCACATTCCCTATCTCATGGCAAAACCTGACACCGACGACGATTCTCTCCCTATACCCGACCTCACAATCGAAGAGAACGCCAGAAAATGGATCATGTACAACCAATGGTCAACGGTCAATGGTCAATGGTCAATGGTCAATGGTCAATGTCTCTCCTTTTGCAACACAAGGGACAAGTTAATCTTGTCGCAGGTGCTCAATAACTACGACCAGGAAACAACTGATTTCTACCGCTGGAAAGTGGAATACACCCAACAGGAATTGTCGCAACTGGTGAGCACAAAATTGGGAATGGACTTTGGCAACATCATTGCCATCAATCCTGTCAGAAGAGGCAAGTCGGGCAGAATCATTGAATTGGAAATCAAAGGAGAAAAACGGTCGTTCACCATCGGCAAGGAACTGGAAATCCGACGCACCCTCTCGAAGACCCACCTCTTCAGCTCGGCTTTCGTCGTAGAGGAGCAATACGGTGCGGATGGCTCTGCGCCAGAGCGTTTCATCATTCATGGAGCTGGCTGGGGCCACGGTGTTGGCCTGTGCCAAATCGGTGCTGCTGTGATGGGGGAAAAAGGCTACGGCTACGAAGATATCCTGCTGCATTACTACGAGGGCGCCGAACTACAGACCATCTATTAGACGAAAGAAAAAAATGACAGGAAGCAAGAAAAACCCATACGTGTGGATACCGGTGCTATTTAGCGCCGAGGCCATACCTATGGCCATCGTCACATTTGTGGCGATACTCATGTT
>CACYEC010000222.1 GCA_902773225.1 uncultured Bacteroidales bacterium | reverse complement strand
GGTCTGTGATGTGCTTTTAAGATTTCGTTTATAAACGCTGCGGCTTCTTTGAGGTCGCAGCGTTTGTTTCATGCCGGTGATGAAACAGAAGCGAATCATCGCCTCACAGGTCATGAGCGGCTGGTAGATTTCCTGGAACACGCGGTGCCCTCGGGCAACGATGAAACCTGATTCTGAGTGAGCATGTTTGTCAGGCGAATGCAAAAGGAATTGAACACTCTGGATGCGGAAGCAGAAACCAAGGACATCTGGAAAGATAATACCATAGCCACATTTGACCAGTTGGGTACAACGATAACTACGTTCTCCGCCTACCTCGCCACACGAGGCATGACCGAAGGCTACCTCGTCACCTTCGACTTCTCCAAGGACAAGCACGATGCCGAACCGCAATGGATTGACTGGAACGGCAAACGCATCTTCGAGGTCATCGTATGATTAGCCAATAAAATGAACCATTTGTCACATGTTTCCAAATGTCGCCCCATGTTTTCACATGTCAACCCCATGTTTCCAAATGTTTCATTTTGTCATACCCATGAAACATTTTTGCATATAACATTGCATAAACATCCAGTATTTACCCTAAAAACCACCCAAAATATGCAAAAAACATCTATTCTGCATAAACATCCTCTGTTTTAACATTTGTTATGAAACATTTTACTGCACCATCATCATGTCAACTTACGTCCGCGTCAGCCACTACCCGCCCATTAATAAAACATTCCCTTCGTTGCAAAGTGGAATTAGCACTTTCCATTGATGAATGCGTAAAAACTAAAAGAGGATAGGCTTTACCTACTTTTTTCTTTTTCAAGTTTGCAGAAATGGAATATTTTTTGTTACTTTGTAATTCGTAAGCACGGAACCAAAAAGAGAACAAAAAGAAGTTTCTGTTTATCAATAAGAAAAGGTTTTAGAAAACTATAATTATCAAAATCAGTTATGAAGAAAAGTGCATTGCAGATTGCAAGGGCTGCTTATCAGCCCAAACTGCCTGAGGCCCTGAAAGGTCCGGTGGCAGTGAAAGAAGGCGCACCTACACAGTCGGTGGGCGACCAGGACAAAATCAAGGAATTGTTCCCCAACACTTATGGCATGCCAGTGATTGAGTTCGTCAAGGGAGAGGCTAAGCAGTATCCTACTTACAACGTAGGTGTGATCCTTTCCGGTGGTCAGGCTCCTGGTGGACACAACGTGATCTCTGGTCTGTTCGACGGTGTGAAAGCCACAAATCCTGAGAACAAACTCTATGGCTTCATTCTTGGTCCTGGCGGTCTGGTTGACCATAAGTACATGGAACTCACTGCCGACATCATCGACGAGTATAGAAATACAGGTGGTTTCGACATCATTGGTTCGGGACGTACAAAACTGGAAAAGCAAGACCAGTTCGAGAGCGGTATCCAGATTCTACGCGAACTCGGCATCAAGGCTCTCGTGATTATCGGTGGCGATGACTCCAACACCAACGCATGCGTTCTCGCTGAGTATTATGCCGCTAAGAAATATGGCGTACAGGTGATTGGATGCCCAAAGACCATCGACGGTGACTTGAAGAACGAGCAGATTGAGACTTCTTTCGGCTTCGACACTGCCTGCAAGACTTATAGCGAACTTATCGGTAACATCCAGCGCGACTGTAACTCTGCACGCAAGTACTGGCACTTCATCAAACTTATGGGACGCTCTGCATCTCACATCGCTTTGGAATGCGCACTGCAGACTCAGCCCAATATCTGCCTCATCTCAGAGGAGGTGGAAGCCAAGGCCATGTCACTCGACGACATCGTGACTCAAATCGCCAATGCCGTGGCTCTTCGCGCAGAGGAAGGAAACAACTTCGGTACTGTGCTTGTCCCAGAAGGACTCATCGAGTTCATTCCTGCCATCAAAAACCTCATCAAAGACCTTAACGAGGTACTTGCTACTCCCAAGGCCAAAACCGTGGCTCGGGAGAAGTTGATCGATTACATCAAGAAGCACATCTCAAAGGAAAATCTCGCTACATTCAACTCACTGCCGACTGAAGTGTCAACCCAACTCGCACTCGATCGCGACCCGCACGGGAATGTACAAGTATCGCTCATCGAGACAGAGAAACTGCTCTCTGGACTGGTTGAGGAGAAACTTGAGGAGATGGCTGCTGAGGGCAAATACAAAGGTAAGTTCGCATCACAGCATCACTTCTTCGGATATGAGGGACGTTGCGCCGCTCCATCTAACTATGATGCCGACTACTGCTACTCGCTTGGTTACAATGCCGCACAACTCATTGCCTCTGGAAAGACTGGCTACATGTCTATCGTAAAGAACACTACCGCTCCTGCTTCTGAATGGATTGCAGGTGGTGTGCCCATCACGATGATGATGAACATCGAACGTCGTAATGGTGAGGATAAACCTGTTATACGCAAGGCATTGGTAGAACTCGATGGCGCTCCTTTCAAGTACTTCGCCGCTCATCGCGACGAATGGGCTAAAGAAACCTGTTATGTTTATCCCGGCCCAATCCAGTACTTCGGCCCAACAGAGGTTTGCGACCAACCAACAATGACTTTGCAACTCGAACAGCAGAAATAATCCCCGCTGAACGAATGTATCCTGCTCAACAGCCACGTCCTCTCCTTCGTCAAATGACTGGGCCGTGTGCTGTTGAGCCCTTTTTTTAAGACTGTCCTTAATAACCTTAAGGTCCTTCAGAACCTTAAAGTCCTTAAGAGCCTTACACCCCCCCCTCGACTTGATATCCCGTTTTGCAGATGGTGGTGAAGAAAAAGACACAGAAGAAAAAGAACAGTAAGAAAGGCAAGAAACAGCGACGGAGTTTTTTCCGCCGCATGCCCTCGTATATACTGTGGTCTTTAATCGCTGTGATTGCAGTCATCTATATCACCGCTTTCTACAATATGTTTGTCAGCCCTTATTCTTTCAGATGGAAGGCGCTGTACGGCGATGAGGATTATCCTGCTGGAACGGTGAGGGGCATAGACATCTCGCATTACCAGGATGAGATTGACTGGGACTTGCTCCGCAACGCCACCGTCAAGGACTCACCACTCATGTTCATCTTCGTGAAGGCTACAGAAGGTGTCGGTATGCTCGACGAGAATTTCATCCAGAATTTCTACTACGCACGCCAAAACTCCATTATGCGTGGGGCTTACCACTATTTCAAGCCTCAGTCATCGGTCGATAAGCAAGCCCGTTTCTTCTGCAAGTGTGTGCAACTGGAGGAAGACGACCTTCCACCTGTGCTCGATGTGGAGGAAGATGGCGGCCTGTCGAAAGAACAACTGCAGAAGGCTGTGCTTAAATGGCTCAAGATTGTGGAGAAACATTATGGCGTGAAACCTATACTCTATTGCAGTTACAGTTTCCGTCGTGATATCCTAACTGCGAAGGAGTTTGACGACTATCCGCTTTGGATAGCCAATTACTATGTGGATAAACTTTCATATAAGGGCGACTGGAAATTCTGGCAGCACACCGACTTCGGCCGAGTGGCTGGCATCAAGGGAAACGTGGATGTCAACCTCTTCAATGGCAGTCGTGAGGAACTTTGGAACATGAGAATAGGCAACAACCAGAATGCTGACTTTAATAACGAATGAACGGTCCAATCATGGACCGTTCATTCGTTACAGTAATACCAAAGATAAGGGGGGTAGTTGGTGTGATGTGGCTACTGTTTATTCCATAATTTCATCACCACCTACCACATCGCTCACGCTGAAAGTCTTGCCGCGCTGAAAGAAATAGCATCCGTCAGACTTTCGCACCCATCCAGCATTCTCGGTAGCATAGTAGGTGTATTGACCTTTTTTCAGTAATTCAATGAAAGCGTTGGTACCTTTCTGTGACATGAAGGTCACCGACATGTCCCAGTCCATTCCAACACCTGGACCTACCTCTATGTAACTGGAAAAACCTGGTTCCTTGTTGGGAGAAGCAGACTTGACAAAACCTTCGCTCGACATCTTCACATTGCACGCCTTGGCATATACAAGAGTGTAGCCGATGGGTCTGTCGAATTTCCCGACTTTACGGTAACCGGCGGTGGTAAGCAACTGCTCTGCCTTGTCGAGTTGCGACGGCTCAAAGTTCCCGCTCTTCATGTACCCCCAGATGATGTTGAAGGTATATGGCGTGATACCTGTTGGAGGAAGTGACTGAGCATCCAAGAACAATGGCAGTAATAATGCGAGAATGGATAAAACTGTTTTTTTCATTTTTATGAACATTTGATTTCTTACTTGCAAAGATAATCAGTTCATGGCAAATCTGAGAACTTTAACGTGTTAAATCTTTTAATGTTGGCAAATTATTGCCCAACTTTGCGGTTAAGACAATAAAAAATAGTAATTTTGTAGTCTCTTTGCTGTCATAGGCAAGAATCAGAATTCAAGTGCATGCCGAATGCCGAGCCTGATTATTTGAACTTTGCTGGGGCGATGCCTTGAATGAGATAGATTATTCAGATAAAACAATAAAGTCATGAAAGCGTTAAACAAAAGAACCGCTCCTAAGAGCGTTGCTCCTGAACGTGTCATTCAGTTCGGAGAAGGTAATTTCCTGAGATGTTTTGTGGATTGGATCATTTACAAGATGAACCGTAAGACTGACTTCAATGCCAGTGTGGTAGTGGTTCAGCCCATAGAACGAGGTATGGTTGACTGGCTCAATGGCCAGGACTGCCTCTATCATGTGAACTTGCAAGGCCGCCTCAATGGTGAGGCCGTGAACAAACTCACACGTATCGACTGCATCAGCCGTGCACTTAATCCTTATACCCAGAATCAGGCTTTCATGGCCCTTGCAGACCAGCCAGAGATTCGCTTCGTCATCAGCAACACAACGGAGGCTGGTATTGCTTTCGATCCCGCTTGTCAACTCTCTGACGCGCCTGCATCGTCTTATCCTGGCAAACTTACCCAGTTGCTCTACCGCCGTTACCAGACTTTCAACGGCGCACCAGACAAAGGACTCATCATCATGCCATGTGAACTCATCTTCCTCAACGGACACCACCTCAAGGAGTGCATTTACCAGTATATCGAACTCTGGAAAGACAGCCTTGGCAAGGATTACGAAGGATTCAAGCAGTGGTTCACACAGTATTGCTATGTCTGCGCCACTTTGGTCGACCGCATTGTGCCTGGATTCCCACGCAAGGAAATCAAAGAAATTCAAGAGAAAATCATGTACGAGGACAATCTCGTCGTGCAGGGTGAGGTGTTCCACCTCTGGGTGATAGAGAAACCCGAAAACATGGAAATCGAACAACTCAAGAATGAGTTCCCCGCAGAAAAGGCTGGACTGCACGTCCTAATAGCAGAGTCGGAGAAACCATACCATGAGCGTAAGGTGACCTTGCTCAATGGACCACACACCGTACTCAGCCCTGTGGCTTATCTCGCTGGAATCGATATCGTTCGCGATGCTTGCAACGACCCTGTGGTAGGCAAGTTTATCCATAAGGTGCAGTTCGACGAACTGATGCAGACGCTCAATCTTCCTATGGATGAGTTGCAGAAGTTCGCTTCAGACGTCCTGGAGCGTTTCAACAACCCCTACGTTGACCATCAGGTGACAAGCATCATGCTCAACTCCTTCCCCAAGTACGAGACACGCGACCTGCCAGGGCTGAAGACTTATCTCGAGCGAAAGGGAGAACTGCCACAAGGCCTGGTGTTCGGCCTTGCTGCTATCATCACTTATTACAAGGGTGGACAGCGTGAGGACGGTGCACCTATCGTGCCCAACGATGCTCCTGAAATCATGCAACTGCTCACCGACCTCTGGGCTACAGGCGATACACGCAAGGTGGCTGAAGGCGTTTTGGCGGCAGAGAATATCTGGCATGAGGACCTCAACAACATTCCCGGACTCACAGACCTTGTTGTCGCCGACCTCGACAAGATTCAGCAGATGGGCATGATGGAAGCCGTGAAGACCATCTTGTAAATCCTGATGATTATTTACTCAACTTCCAGCCAGCACGGCTGGCTTAACTCACTATTTAACTCCTTTTTATAACTACAGAAACTTTAGTTGTTTATCCCTAATGAGCGAATGAAAGAATCAACAAGACGGAGATTCTGAAATTCTCGAATTCATGATAAAAAAGAAATGTTATGATTAAAGAAGAATGGAAAGAACTTGGCTATATCAATGAACCTATAGCCGACGATATCGACATCAAGGCGGAAATACGCAAGATGTGCGAAGAGAAGAATGCCGTGATTCTCGCTCACTACTATACAAAGGGCGAGATTCAGGACATCGCTGACTTCGTGGGCGACTCCTTGGCACTGGCACAGTGGGCCGCCAAGACCGATGCCGATATCATCGTTATGTGTGGCGTGCATTTCATGGCTGAGACCGACAAGATACTGTGTCCTGACAAGAAAGTGCTGGTGTGCGACCTCAATGCCGGGTGCTCTTTGGCCGACAGTTGCAATGCTGACGAACTCAAGGCGTTTATCGATGAGCATCCAGGATACAAAGTGGTGAGTTATGTCAACACAACCGCTGCCGTGAAGGCGTTGACTGATGTGGTGGTGACATCCTCCAATGCCAAACTGATTGTCGATAGTTTCCCGAAAGACGAGAAACTCATCTTCGGCCCTGACCACAACCTCGGAGACTATATCAACTCCCTTACAGGTCGTCAGATGTTGCTCTGGAACGGTGGTTGCCATGTGCATGGGCAGTTCTCTTTCGAGAAAATCCTATTGCTGAAGCAGGAGAACCCTGATGCCAAGGTGTTGGTGCATCCAGAATGCCCCAAACCCATACAACAGATTGCGGATGTGATTGGCTCAACAGCCAACCTGCTCAACTACGCCATCAAAGACGACTGTCAGAAGTTCATAGTGGCGACGGAGAGCGGTATACTCCACAAGATGACTAAGGCTTGTCCCGACAAGGTGTTCATCCCTGCTCCACCAGAAACCACAGAGACTATGGGCTGTCAGTGCAATGAGTGCAGTTTCATGCGCTTGAACAACATGCAGAAACTATACAACACCCTGAAGTATGAATGGCCTGAGGTGACTGTGGATGAGGAAATCGCCAAGAAGGCAATACTGCCCATCAACCGCATGCTGGAAATCAGCGAGCAACTCAAGAATTGACCATTGATGATTGGCCATTGACCATTGATGATTGGCCATTGACCATTGATGATTGGCCATTGGCCATTGATGATTGGCCATTAACCATTGATGATAGATCATTGATTCTTGATTCATGATTCTTGATGGTTGTTGTATAAACGAAATGACATAGGAAAGGAAACGATGAATGTAGCGGCATTGGTGTCGGGTGGGGTAGATAGCGCCGTGAGTGTCTATCAACTGGTGGAACAAGGCATACGCCCGCACCTCTTTTACATCAAGATAGGTCCCGACAAGGACACGGAATGGAACTGCACCTCCGAGGAGGATGTGGAAATATGCCGTTGGCTTGCCCGCAAATTCGACTTGCCCTTCAACATCATCGACCTTCACCGCGAATATTGGGACATGGTGGTGGGATACACCATGGACAAAGCACGTTTGGGGCTCACCCCAAATCCTGATGTGATGTGCAACAAACTCATCAAGTTCGGATGCTTCGAACAACAGGTAGGAAAAGATTTTGATTACACCGCTACAGGTCACTATGCCACCATCACACATAAGGACGGGCTTGTGTGGCTCTCCACCAGTCCCGACCCCGTGAAAGACCAAACTGATTTCCTGGCGCAGATCGACTATCTTCAGGTAAAGAAACTGATGTTCCCCATCGGACACCTTTGGAAGCACGAAGTACGAGAGATTGCCCAGAGAGCGGGGCTTCTCAATGCTGAACGAAAGGACAGCCAGGGCATCTGTTTTCTTGGCAACATCGATTTCCGCGACTACATCAAGGCTCATCTCGGTGAGAATCCCGGTGATGTGCGCGAACTCGAAACTGGGCACAAGATTGGTGAGCATCGAGGACTATGGTTCTATACCATAGGCCAACGAAAGGGACTGGGATTCAGTGGCGGTCCTTGGTTTGTGGTGAAGAAGAACGTGAAGCGAAACATCCTGTTTGTCTCTCACGGATACGACCCAGAGAAGGTCTATAAGCGACATATCGAGATGAACCACCTCCATTTCATCACAGCCAACCCTTGGGAACAGGAACCCATGGACGTGGAACATCGCATTACCTTCAAAATACGCCATACTCCAGAGTTCAATTCGGGCATCATCCGTCAGGTGGACGGCGTGTGGCGCATCGAAGCCGACGAGAAGATACATGGTGTCGCACCTGGGCAGTATTGTGTGGTTTATGACGATGACCACCATCTCTGTTATGGCAGCGGAGAGATAGACTGAAAAAAGAAATAGACCGAAAAAAAGAGGAAACGCAACAGCGCTTCCTCTTTTTTCAGTTGTAGAATTTGGACTTCTTGATTTCGTTTCCGCTATTTCGTTTTAACAATTCAACGTGATATCGAAATCTAAAACGGGAATGCCCCTGAATCACTTCTTCTCCTTCATGAGGTCGCGAATCTCGGTCAGCAACTTCTCCTCAGCGCTTGGCTCAGCAGGAGCGGCGGCCTCTTCTTCAGCCTTCTTCTTCGAGAGTTTTGTGATGAACTTCACCATCAAGAAGATGACAAATGCAACGATGAGGAAGTCGATGCAGTTCTGGATGAAAGCACCGTAGTTCCAAGTCACAGGCTCAACTGCAGCCACTGCTGCTTGGATCTCATTGCCGGCTTCGTCCAACACTGCGTCTTTGGCTGCCACACCTTCCTTGAGAACGCATTTCAGGTCAGCGAAATTGGCTCCACCGAGAAGATAACCGATAGGGGGCATGATGATGTCGGAAACGAGTGAGGACACGATTTTGCCGAAGGCACCGCCGATGATTACACCGACTGCCATGTCCATTACATTGCCCTTAAGGGCGAATTCTTTGAATTCTTGAACAAATTTTCCCATAAAAATTACATTTGAAAGTTAAATAAATGCGATTTCATTGCGAAATTAAATAATATATTTGTAACTTTGTGCTTGAAAAAGGAAAAAAATGAAGATGAGCATGAAAATTTACATGGTTTTGGTGGTGTTGGCAGTGTTTCTGCTGACCGCTTGCTCCTCATCCCATTACTGCAATTGTGGTTGAATGCATCGTTTTTGTGGATTCCCTTTATTCGCTCTTTGACAATAAGACAACCACGCTTTCTTAAGCGTTCTTATGGTTAAATGACAAACAAACTTATATTTTTCAACCTTTTAATTTTTTAATTATCATCAAAGAAATGACAAAAGTTGGTATTAATGGATTCGGACGCATTGGTCGTCTTGCATTCCGTCAGATGTTCGAGGCAGAAGGTTACGAAGTAGTTGCAATCAACGACTTGACAAGCCCAAAGATGCTTGCTCACCTTCTCAAGTATGACACAGCCCAGGGTGGTTTCGCTGGCAAGTTCGGCGAGTGCAAGCACACTGTTGAGGCTACTGACAACTCTATCATTGTGGACGGTAAGGAAATTACCATCTATGCTAAGCCTAATGCTGCTGAGCTCCCTTGGGGCGAACTGGGCATTGATGTTGTGCTCGAGTGCACAGGCTTCTACACTTCTAAGGAGAAGGCTGCTGCCCACATCCAGGCTGGTGCTAAGAAGGTTGTTATCTCTGCTCCCGCAGGAAAGGACCTTCCTACTATCGTTTACAATGTGAACCACAAGACACTGACTCCAGAGGACACTATCATCTCTGCTGCATCTTGCACCACCAACTGTCTTGCACCTATGGCTGACGCTCTGAACAAGTACGCTCCTATCTGCAGCGGTATCATGTCTACTATTCACGCTTACACTGGTGACCAGATGATTCTTGACGGTCCACAGCGCAAGGGTGACCTCCGTCGTAGCCGCGCCGGTGCTTGCAACATCGTTCCTAACTCAACTGGTGCTGCTAAGGCTATCGGTCTCGTGATTCCTGAACTCAACGGCAAACTCATCGGTTCTGCTCAGCGCGTTCCAACTCCTACAGGTTCTACCACTATCCTCATCGCTGTGGTGAAGGGCAAGGACGTTACTGTTGAGGGTATCAACGCTGCTATGAAGGCCGCTGGTACTGAGAGCTTCGGTTACACTGAGGACCAAATCGTTAGCAGCGACATCATCGGTATGAAGTATGGCTCACTCTTCGATGCCACTCAGACCATGGTTAGCAAGATCGACGATGACACTTATCAGGTACAGGTAGTTAGCTGGTATGACAACGAGAACTCTTACACTTCTCAGATGGTTCGTACTATCAAGTATCTCGCTGAGTTGAAATAAGAAAACTTGTTAAGTCTCTAAGAAATAACCGTCCGATACTGTGTCGGACGGTTATTTTTGATTTATCCCTATTTTGAATAAATAACAACATCCTATGCAACCTCTGCTGACCATTCTTGGTCCTACGGCTTGTGGAAAGACTTCTTTCGCCGTGGCGATTGCCGACCGTCTCGATGGAGAGATTATCAGTGCCGACAGCCGTCAGGTTTATCGTGGTATGGATCTCGGCACAGGCAAGGACCTTGCCGACTACGATATCAATGGACGACACATACCATACCATCTCATCGACATCGCCGATGCTGGTGAAAAGTACAATGTCTATCGATATCAGCACGACTTCCTCAATGCCTACAACGACATTGTGAGTCGTGGGCGAATGCCAGTGCTTTGCGGTGGCACAGGACTTTATTTGGAAAGTGTGCTTAGGGGGTATCGACTATGTCCAGTTCCACAGAATCCTGAATTACGTAAATTTTTGGAGAATAAATCATTAGAAGATTTAGTTAAAGTCTTGCTTGAATACAAGAAAGACACGGGAAGCAAGATGCACAACACCACTGATGTGGACACTGCCCAACGTGCCATAAGGGCTATCGAGATAGAGGAATATTATAAGGAGCACCCCATTCTCGATGCTGACTTTCCCGACATCCACAGTCTGGTCATCGGACTGGATATCAGTCGCGATTTGCGTCGTGAACGAATCAGTCAGCGTCTGCGTCAGCGTTTGGACGATGGAATGGTTGACGAAATCCGGCACCTGATTGATTCTGGTGTCTCACCTGAAGATCTGATTTATTATGGTCTTGAATACAAATACCTTACCCTGTATGTCATTGGCCAGTTGAGTTACGACGAGATGTTCCGACAGTTGGAAATCGCCATTCATCAGTTTGCCAAACGTCAGATGACATGGTTCCGAGGCATGGAACGTCGTGGGGTGAACATCAACTGGATAGATGCCACGCTGCCCATGGAAGAGAAGGTGGAGAAAGTCCTTCACATGATGCAGATGGTGGTGTAACCAATGCAGATGGTTCTACCCCTTCCGACTGATGTTTTTGAGTTCGTCCTCATTGAGGATGGTGATTTTCCTTCCATTCACTATGATAAGTCTTTCGCTGATAAAGGCGCCGAGAGTGCGGATGGCATTGGCTGTAGTCATGTTTGAAAGGTTGGCGAGGTCGCCTCGCGATGGAGTGATGGTGAGTGTGGCATTGTCGTGTTCCAATCCGTAGGTGTTTTTCAGCAGTATCAGTGCCTCAGCGAGTCTGCCTCTCACATGTTTCTGGGTAAGATTGACCGTCCGTTCATCCGACTGCCCGATGATGGCGGCCATCTTCTTTACGAAGAACAAGGCGATTTGCGGGTTTTCATTTACCCACTTGTTGACGGTGGTCATTGGAATCTTGCAGATGATGGACGGCTCGAATGTGGAGCAGGAGGTGGTGTAGTTTTGGTTAGCGAAATGGTCGCGAAATCCGAAAAAATCTTCTGAGTTGACCAACCTGACGATTTGAGTTCTGTTGGCTATTCCATTCTTGTAGATTTTTGCCTTTCCACTGTAAAGAAAGAGAATGTGAGTGGGGACTTCGCCTTCCTCATAAATCATCTCGTCATGCCTGTATGGTTCAATGATGATTTCTTTCAAGAACTCCTTGCGTTCCTCTGAACTGAGGAGCGTGTACAGGGCTCGTGATTTATCAATCACATCAGATTTCGTTACTATTTCCTTTTTGACCATTCTTTACCTAAAAAACTAATGCTTCATCAATTTGCAAAGTTAGTCCACTTTAACGAAATTTACAAAAACTCATCTTATCGCCACTTCTGTTTTAACGTAAATTAAGGAATAATCGAGGCTATATCATCTATCAGGTGTATGGCTAAGCCATGTCCCTGAAAGGGACGCCTCTTAATAACCGTGGGTGTATGGAGCAAAGCGCAATGCACCTACGGAACATGAGCGGATACTTATCATTACCCATCGACCCTGAATGGGTCGCCCATCGCTTGATGTCTCTGATATGGACTATTACCAAATGACTGAAGTTACTATGGCAAAAAAACATCAGCGTGGAGTACCTCGAGGCATTCCGCGCTGATGATATTGATGTGTGTTCTCTTTCCGCTTATCGAACTACTTGTGTGAATTCGGGTTTTGCTCCCGCTTCCTTGCTGACGGTCACATAGATGATAGATTGGCTTTCGCCACCGTTGAATCCTTGGCTTTTTGCTGTGAATTTGTAGTCAATACCGTCCGGAGTCTTACGCGAACCGACTGTGACGGGTGTGCCTAAGGGGAACTGATAACTGGAGCAAGCCGCATCAAAAATGGCTTTCTCTGCATTTGTCACGGGTTTCTGTTCGGAGTAATCGGGCAGGGGAGTGACTGTACCTGACTTATACCCGTTTTCTATTAAGAAACGGTGGAGTTCTTTTGGCGCTGAGGCAACTCTTGCAGTACGCACACCATAGCCGTCTTTGATGTTGGCCTTTGGAAGTGCTTTTTTCAAGGCTTCAGACGATGTGTTCAGACCACCGCTGCCGAAGGTGCAGAAAGGCACAATAGTCTTCCCTGCGAAATCGTTCTCCTTGACCAGTGTGGCAACGGGTACGGCATAGGTGCCGAACCAGATGGGGTAGCCTAAGAAGATGATGTCGTAGTCAGCAATTTTCTTCTTCAGGGGTTTCAGTTCGGGAAGTTCTCCGCTCTGCATCTCGCGCTGGCCGCGTTGCATGGTTTCCTGGAAATTGCCAGAATAGGGTTTTACAGCCTCGATACATTCGATGTCGGCACCGAGTTGCTTCTGCAACTCTTCTGCCACTGTCTTGGTGTTGTTGGTCTCAGAATAGTATAGCACAAGTTTCTTCTGTGCCCATGCGGTGGTGACTGCTGTCATAACTGCAAGTGATAATAAAAGTTTCTTCATTTTGAATAAGTTTTTTTGAAATATCTGTTATTTGTGAATATTATCAGGATGACTTGGTGGCATCAGTTCTTGATCAACATCTTTTTTCCGTTCTGTATGTATAGTCCATTGCCTGGGTGGGCGACGGGACGTCCTTGCAGGTCGTAATAAATGTCGTTTCCCTCTTTTTCAAGTGCTTTGTGTTCTGTGATCCCGTCAATCGAACCCTTCAGATAGACACGGTATTCACTGCCGGGCTCGGTGACCAAGTCATACTCATAGACTGTCTTCACGTTGAGTTTGGGTTTGGCGGAGAGCGATTTGGAAAGGATAGGTTCCTTGATTTGAGCAGGAGCGAAGAGTGCATTGGGACACTCGCCTTCAGCCACCTTCAATCCCTCGCCTTCCAATTCAACGTATGAGCGCAGACGCAAAGTGCCACCGATAGTGGAGCGAACCACAGCCGAATGAAGTTTTGAGTTGTCCCATTCCATATCGACCTCAAATCCACCACGGGCACGAAGGCCGTTGACACTGCCTTTCCTCCAGACTGCGGGCAGTGCAGGCAACAGGTGGACGGCGCCGTCGTGGCTCTGCAACAACATCTCTGCGATGCCCGCCGTAGCGCCGAAATTGCCGTCAATCTGGAAGGGTGGGTGAGCGTCGAAGAGGTTGGGAAAAGTACGTCCATTGGGATACTGGCCTGTAGCCTCTTCCGATGGCAACAGACGGAGCATGTTCTTGAGAATGGTCAGGGCATGGGTGCCGTCAAGCATACGAGCCCAGAAACAAATCTTCCATCCGAGGCTCCATCCCGTAGCCTCATCTCCTCTGTCGGTCAGGGTCTGTTTTGCGGCTGCGAAGAGTTCGTTATGGCTGTATGGGCTGATTTGGTTGGAGGGGTATAGGCCGTATAGATGCGATATATGACGGTGTTGGCGGTCGCTGCCGTCTGCGTCAATCAACCACTCTTGCAGTTGTTTGCGGCTGCCGATTTGCATGGGTGGCAACAAGGCCAAGGTCTGTTCAAGTTTCTCTTGGTAAGCGGGGTCTTCCTCGAGAATACGGGCGGCGTGTAAGGTGTTCGACAAAGCGTCGAACACAATCTGGTTGTCCATGGTGCAACCAGCGGTGATGGGGGTGGACTTGCCTGCAGGCCCCTGTTCTGGACTTACCGAGGGGACGACGACGAGCCAATGTTCCACATCATCTCCCTTCTCGGGATAATTGGGATGTGGCACCATGTAATCAAGGTAGAAGTCGGCTGTGCCTTTGATGACGGGATACCATTCGCGCAAGAAGTCCACATCGCCCGTATAGAGGTAGTGTTGCCAGAGGTGGGTGGCGAGCCATGCGCCTCCGTTCGGGTACATGCCCCAGAACGCTCCATCAACAGGCCCTGCTATGCGCCAGAGGTCGGTGTTGTGGTGAGCCACCCATCCACCACATCGGTACATTGTCTTTGCTGTAATGGAACCAGTCTTGCTCAGGTCGCGTATCATATTGAAGAATGGTTCATTGGTTTCCGTTAGGTTGGTGACCTCAGATGGCCAGTAGTTCATCTCGGCATTGATGTTGATGGTGTACTTCGAGTCCCAAGGGGCATCTCTTTTGTCATTCCACAGTCCTTGCAGGTTGGCAGGTTGTCCGCCAGGTTGAGACGACGAGATAAGCAGGTAGCGTCCATAGTTGAACAACAATGCCACCATACCCCAGTCATTGCTTCCATAGAATTTCTCAAGACGTTTCTCTGTGGTCAGTTTGCTATTGGTTGTTGAAGGCAGGCTGAGTTTCACGCGGTTGTACTGGTTCTGGTATGTCTCTGTGTGCCTGTTGAGCAGTTCCGCATAATCGTGTTGTATCGCTCCATCAAGGTATGACTGGCTCTTAGCCGATGCATTGCCGTTGACGTCCTTGTAGTTGATGTAGTTGGTGGCCGCTGAGATAAAAATGGTGGCGTTGGTGTAGTTCCTCACCAACACATTCCCGCCTGAACTATAGGCCACGTCTCCGTCGGTTTCCACATGATATCGGAGTGTAGCCTTGAGTTTGGCGGAGATGCCTTCATGGTCAACGCTGTTGATGGTGGCGATGGCACAATTGGCGCTTCTCGTGTATGTTGTGTTATAAGGTGCAGTGTGCTTGATGGAGAAACTTGATGGTGTGTCTGTTTCCAGGTGCATGATGATGACGCTGTCGGGCATTGAAGCGAAAACGGTGCGCGTGTAGTGATGTCCATCGCTGTCGAAAGAGACTTTTGCAAGGGCTGTCTGCAAGTCCAACTCGCGCCGGTAATTGGTTACCTGGTCGGCCTTGATTCCTGTGTGTGTCAGGATTAGGCTGCCCAATGTCAGATACTTCATGCCATGGGGTCCCTTGATGAATTGCTGGTTGATGATGTCCTCAGCGTTCTGCTCTTTCCCACTGAAAATGAGGTTTCGCACCCTTTCCAAATTGTTTGCAGAAGTTGTGCTGTTGTTGTTGTGTGGACCGCCCGACCAGAAGGAATCCTCGTTTAACTGGATTTCGTCGCTCTGTGTGCCGCCATAGACCATTCCACCCAAACGTCCGTTGCCGACGGGAAGAGCCTCCAGCCATATTGTCGCAGGTTTATCATACCACAAGCGTTCTGTATTGTCGTCTTGCGCAGCCATAGGCAGGCTCACAGTCAGAAGCGTCACTGCTGTCAATAGAAATTTTCTCATAGTTCTCGTCATCATTAAGTTATTTGTGATTTCTCATTATCAAATGAATATGCAAATTTAAATAAAAGTTCTGGAATTACATACCAACCGAATAAAGAAATCACATCCTGTTTTACAAGAAAGATATCCATGAATAGTTTACTCAGCTTTTGGAAATAAAAATGAAAGTAAATTAACAAAAACTATTGAGTTCTTATCGGAAATTCATAATTTTGTGAATTAATCCACACTTAAAGATTCTGTCTATGATGTATCATCGTTTTTTGAAATCACATTATTCAATGTTTCTCTTCCTGT
>CACYEC010000221.1 GCA_902773225.1 uncultured Bacteroidales bacterium | reverse complement strand
TTGCCGGTCTTGTCGATGAAGCCCCAGAGTTCCGTCTTCTTGTCGCAGACTCGCGCGAGTCCCTCACTGAAATGATTGACCTCAGAATACTTCGGCAGAGCGGCAGCCAACGATTCGAGTTCGGATTCTTCCACTTTGGTAGCCTCTCCATCCGTGTTGTTCGTCTTGGTTGTGGACGAGTTGCAGGAAGTAAGCCCCATCACCGCACAAATGATAAGTGCCGGCACAGCAACAAGTAACTTAGGATAGAAATTCTTGTTCATAGCTGATATGTTGAATGTGTTATTGATTATGTTTTTCAAACTTCAGGTTCTGCCCGTCAAAAGAATAGTAGGTCATAGCTACCTCGTCTCCAGGAGCGTCCTCGACCACAGTCAAAGTTTTACCTTCTTGGGGCAACTCGAACCAAAGGGGCTCTTTGTCGGGATAGCACAGCTCCTCGCGTTTGATGGGGCTTTCCTCGGGTGTGAGTGTACGTTTGGCGGGGTCGAAGTCGTAGAAACAAAGGAAATCCTTAGTAGGATTCTTATCAGTCCTATCGGGATGGTTATAGATATGGAAGTTTACTGCAAAGAGTTTGTGACCGTTTTTGCGCTTCCACACACAGGCTGATACAGTGCCTATCTCTTCAGGTTCATACCAAGCCGATTCCACATAGCCATTCTTCAAGTCGATGGTAGAACCTTCCTCATAGTAATCATTTTCGGGAAACTGCGTTGGATTGGTTTCGTGGACGATTCGGCTGCCAGCCAAGGTAGGCCATTCCGTATAGAAAGCCTCGAATAGGGCTGCAATGTCGCTCTTCTGGCCTGGAACTTTGATGACACGCTGCTTCCAGTTTTTCATCACGTCAGATTGGGAATACATACCTTCTTGACTCTCCATCTCCTCGTCCGATGGTTCCTCGTTCTCTGGATTCATATCGGTCTCCGAATCACCGTCTGTTTCAGAAGTCTTCTGAATGTCGGACTTAGCAATTTGAGTGTTTTCCACACTGACGGAGTCTGTTGTCTCGCCACCTTTGCCAGACTGATGGTCGCCCTTGCAGCTGTTCAACATCCATACGGGGAGCATGAATGCTACAACATAAAACATTAGCTTTTTCATAACATTGTTGTTTGGTTGGTTATTATGCGCAAAAATACATATTATTTGGAAAATATCAGCCAATTCTTCATGGAAAAGTCTGACCATGTTCTTATTTATCACAAATATGGTCATCAAGTCATGTCAAAACAGCAGTGATATGACACAGGTAAAAGGCAACTTCTTTTTCATTTTTCTTTCCCAACAATTCTGTCTTTCCCAACAATTCCAGACATGTTTTCAAAAATAGCTTTGGCATGGCGAGAAAACGAAGGCAAAAGCTGTTGCCTTTTTCGAGGTCTTCTACTTGCAGTCAGCAGTATGTGTCAAAAGTGTTGAAGGGTCAGGAAAATCTCTCCCTTGAAACAATGACAAAAATTGAAAACTGCCTGAACATTAACATTATCGTGGAAGAAATGGAGTTGGCATAGGACATGAAGACAACAAAGGCAGTTCCTGGAAAAAACAAGAAATTATCCAAAATGGATTATCCAAATTGGATAAAATGTACAGGCAGGCCAAGTTCTGTCGTAACTATATCGTCCCCATTGCTGAACTTCCCACGTCGCGTCAGCCACTCCCCTCCCATCTAAGGGGAGGGGTGCCTGCAAGGCGGGGTGGGGTGTTGCACACAACAATGTTCAACGGTCAACGGTCAATGTTCAACGGTCAACGGTCAATGTTCAATGCTCAATGGTCAATGTTCAATGTTCAACGGTCAATGGTCAATGCTCAATGGTCAACGGTCAATGTTCAATGGTCAATGTTCAATGTTCAATGTTCATGATGGCGCTTGGGAGTTGTTCTTTTTTTGTGCCTGTTGCCAGAGGGTTTCAAGGGTGATGAAGATGGAACCTAAGTTGCGCCCGCAGCAGTCGGTGACTTTTGTGCCGTGGTCGCGCAGGATGATGTGGACGAAGTCGGACTGGTTGATGCCAGGATTTAGTTTGAGCACTTGGAGGGCTGCGTCGAGTAGTTCATTGGGTAAGGAGTTGTCTTCTCGTGCTTTGGCGTAGGCATCGAGGAGGATGTCGAATTTGTTATCGTGGGGCATAGTCAATAATTGGGGGTTAAGTTTAAGATTTGAAAAGAAATATTCCAAAAATAACGAATGACAGAATAATATCAAACTATTAACAGTGAAAAATAATAAAGCTTCACTCTAACACCATTTTGTCGATATCGGGCATCCATTCGCTGTCATTGCTCAGACAGATGCTGTTGTATCCCTTCTTGAGGTTCACTTCGACACTGATGGTGGCAGGTTGGTCCCAACCTTGCGCAGAGGCTTTCAGCGTGGCGACGCGCTTTCCGTTGACCGTGAGGTCCATGGTGCGCTCCTCGCCGCAGAAGTAAGTAATGGTCATGCGCCGTGTACCTGCTTTCTTTGCATAGACCTGATTCCACTGGATGTCGTTACCCTCACGGCCTCCGAGCCATCCGGCCTTGTAGCCACCGCTGGCCTCTGATACGGCAGTGAAGACTCCCGACTTCACATCCTGGTTGTTGCGCAGTTCCTGGTAAGCGGGCAACAGTGCGGTCTCGGCTTCATAGACCTTGCGTTCCAGACGTTTCTGACCTTTCACACGGTATATCTTTGTGCCGTGGGCTGGTATCCTCAATGGGATGGGGCTCATGTCGTAGAGATAGTCAGTTTGGGCGAAGCAGTCGTAGTACTGCACGGCGCCTCCGAGGTCGATTGTAGCAGGATGGAGTGTCACAAGCTGTTCTGTGTCGTTGGGGTTGTAGATAGCCACAGCGCGCTCCTTGCCTTGCAATTTCTTGATGTCCTTGACCATGATGAAGCATTCGCCCTGTTTCTCAGCCACGTATGCTTGCAGGTGAAGTGGGTCCTGGTTCAGGGCTATCAGATCGCGGTTGCAGAGCAGTTTCAGCGACTCAGGACGGATGTTTCGGGTGTCGCAACCGATGAGCAAGGGCGACGCCATAATGCACCAC
>CACYEC010000220.1 GCA_902773225.1 uncultured Bacteroidales bacterium | reverse complement strand
GATTATATTGTTTTTGGGGCAAAATAGAGTTAAGAAGTAAAAATCAGGGGTGACATATCGATGAAGTCAGTTGTTGATGTGGCTATGAGAAAACCTCAGGTATTAATATTTATCTTTTGTTCAAGAATCCTTTGGCTTTCAGCCATTGGAGCATCTGGGTGCCCCACATCTCAGTCGTTGTTTCACCCGTTTCAGGCATCAGTTCGTAAGGACCTTTGCCATCACCATAAATGTGCAGTTCGGCATTCGCTCCTGCTTCCTTCCACTCCATGAACAGGGCTACGAGTCCTGCCGCAACATTGGGATGGTCGGCTCGCGTCATAATCAGCAGTGGAGGCGCGTCTTGAGTGATATTGACGGGCATCAGCGACGGACCGAAGTTCGTGCAGACGAAATCAGGACGTTCCATGATGTCGGCTGTCATTGTGGCAGCGATAGCCACACCTCCACCTGCCGAGAAGCCGAGGAAGCCTATTTTGTCCTTGCTGATATGCCACTCCTCAGCATGTTCCCTCGCCATACGGATAGCAGCCTGGGCATCGAGTGCCGCAAGCCGGATGATGGAATCGCCATGGTCATCGTGCATGGGATTGGCATCGGCTTGAGGGAAACGGTCGGGATGGGTGACATCCACCATCTGGGGCATCTTCAATCCTTGCGCCATAGGGGCATGGTTGAGATGGTAGCGTAGTCCGATAGCGGCAATGCCATGTTTGTTCAGGAACGCCGCCATCTTCACCACATCGCTCTCCCACGACAGCCACCTCATGGCACCGCCGGGACATAGCACCACAGCACAACCGTTTGCCAGCTCCTGCTTGGGCAGATAGACCTCAATCATCGGCTTGTCCTTCTCTTCAGTTGAGGGCTCTCCTGTGGGTAGGAAATACTGTTTCTGAGCCGACGCTGCTATTGGCATAACGAGCAGACAAATTATAGCGATTCTTCTCATCAGTAGCATTGCGGGGCGACGCCTCTGTGAATTCATCCTTAGTTCCTTCTTTATCATATTGGGTTGAAAGCGTTTCAGAATAGTATGCAATTATAATCAAATCCCATCATTTCTTATTATTGATACGCTATCCGCTGGATGATTTGTCCCGGATTGCCGATGATGAGGGAGAGCGTATGACGGCGACCAGAATGTACAGGTAGGGTGATGTAGAAATCCTTACGGTTCTCGAGTACTTGTATCTTCCATTCTGACGACCACTCCTTGAACAGGTTCTCGCAGACAAGAGGAGCACATCCATCTACGCTCACACCAAAACGGTTGCTGCTGTCAAGGCTTATGGGCCACAAGGGAACGACCGTGACCTGAATGGTGACAGAGTCGGATGTCGAGTCGTAGTCGAACGGGATCTCGATACGTGTAGAAGTGAGCGAATGGGGGTCTTGTACCGCATCGTGTGGATTACCCATTTGCAAAACCGTCCAGTCCATTCCCATGCCTCTGAACCGTCGGAATCCTTCGGGCAGTTTCACCTTGTTAAGAAGGATGATATTTTGCAGGTTGGGATGGATTTGTTCCTTGGGAAGTTGGAAATCCGTCGTCGGGCTGTTCACCAGTTCGGGCATCTGCTGGTATTTGGCGCAGTAGCCGGGTGGGATTTCAGACATCATCTGGTTCCATTTCCCGTTAAGCAGTGTGTTGTAGGTATGCGTCAGGGTGTTGATAGCCTCGAAAGCTTGGCGTGCCTCTTCGGCGTCGGCCTGACTGCCAGTCTCGTGGTTACGCTGTGCCATCAGGAACTTGCGGTTCATCTGATAGGCTCCGTTGACTGCGTAATGGAGCATCTCGAAGAATGCTGGTCGGTAGGCTTCTGGCAGTTGCCGGTAGATTTGTTCGCATTTATGGGCTATTCGCTTGTAGTCGTTGAGGCGTAGTTGCGCACTGCCGTCAGCGAATGAGAAGTCGGTGTCGTGCAGACGGTTGTTCTCTTGGCTGTCCCATTCCATCTCATAGCCCATGAATTCAGGCTTGCGCTGCCATGCCAGACGGTAATAAGTGTCGAGGATGTCTTGGAAAGCCTTTTGGTATTTGGATCCGAACACAACAGCCAGCCAATGAGCCTGATAATTGTTCGCATTGTCGTAGCTGAAAGCCGAGAGGTTCCATGCCATGTCGAAGAATTGCTGCATCTCGATTTCCATCGGCTTGATGTCGCCCACATTGAGCAACCAATAGCGGTCGGCTCCTGCATCGTAGGCTTTGCGCAACTCCTCGTACATCAGGGCAGGAGCCATGGTGCTGATCCACAAGTTGTCATGTGGGGTGCCGAGATAGCTTAAGTGGTAATACACGCCCGAACTGCCCTCACGCTGCCGTTCCGTCGCGTTGCTCACGCGTTTCATGTAACCATAGTTGTCGTCGGGCCACACCAGTGTGATGTCGTCAGGCACCCGAAGGCCAGCGTCATAGATGTCGAGTGTCTCCTTGTAAGGAACGAAAATCTGAGGGATGGAGGCAATGCTCTTCTGCTTGTATTGCTCCAGGATCATGCGTTGGTCGGCAAACACCTGTTCCAAAGTGCGCGCCCTTACCTTCGGGTCGTCCGAGCCCTTCATCGCCTCATCGTGCAGGCCACGCATGCCAGTGGTGTATATGTTGTCGAAGTCTGCCGTCTCGCGCAGGCGTTTGTGGAATTTCTGCAGAATCACCTCCTTGTTGGTCAGATAATTCCATTCGCCGTCGCGTTCCTTGCTCCATTCGCTTTCAGCCGCGTTGTTGAACAACATCGGCTCACAATGGCTGGTGGTGATCATGATGCCCCATTCCGCGGCTTTACGCTGGCTCTCAGGGTGTGAATAGAAGGCTCCGGTACACGAATGCATGGCTGGCGCCAGCATATTGCCTTTCAGTCTCAGTAACAACTCACACACCTTGTCGTACGTCTTTGGGCCTATGTCGTTCAAGTCTTTCTCGAAGTTCAGCGAAGCCCACGTCTTCAAGCCCCAGTCTTCGTCGTTGATGAAGATGCCTCGATACTTCACCGAAGGGCTTGTTGATGTGATGTTCTCCTTGTATTCTACTTCTTGCTGATGCTCCACAGGAACATCAGCCCACCAGTACCAAGGGCTTACGCCTATCTGTTCGCTCACATGCAGCACTCCGTATGCCAAGCCTCTTGGGTCACTGCCGACTATCACCAGTTGTTTCCCCAGGGTCACAATCTTGTATCGCTCCCAGTCGCCACGTATGTCCTCTGCTTCTATACCCAATTGTCTGAGCATTTCTGTCTGCTCTGCAGTTGTCAGCACGACGTCACCCTTTGCCACCTCTGCTTCAGTCTTTTCCACCTTTACCAAGGGCTTCACACCGCAAACCCTCTCTACGTCCTCGCTCATCACCTGTGCCATCCGTTGCACCAACGCAGGCTCGTTCTTACCGACAGCGATGTAGCCACGCTTCAAATCTACAGCCCGCGCAGCCCCATAGCACAGACACAAGCATAACACAACGATGATATTTCTGATGTATCTTTCCTTATGATGTTCCATTATTCCAATGATTGATGTTTTTGGGGATTGAGAATGTAATGATGGCAATGCCAATCAAGTAGGCCACTAGGTCTATCCACAAGAATCCCTGTCCGAGTATCATGTGACCGATGAACGTGCACCGGAAAGACACCAGCCATGGCCAACGAATCAGTTGTGAGAATTCCACAAGAAAAGAATGCGCCAGGCTGATTAGTGCTACAAGTGGTAGTTCCTTTTTGACCAAT
>CACYEC010000219.1 GCA_902773225.1 uncultured Bacteroidales bacterium | reverse complement strand
GGGAGCCACAACGCAAGTATTGCTGTCGAATCCTGATGCGGTGTTCTTCGTCAGGTCGATGTCGTCCTTGGTATAGCGCAGGTTCTTTGTAATGTCGCGGGCGAGGGCTTTCACTTCGAACGAACGGCTTTCGCCTGAGATGGTGGCGGTGAGCGTCACGGGAGTGTCTTCGGCGAGAGGAAAGAGCACGCCATTGGAAGAAATCGCTGATTCGTTTGACGAACTCCAAGCAACATCGAGTCCAGAGATGGAACCAGGCAGCACGAGGTCGGTGCGGGTCTCAGTGGGCAGTTGCAGCATCTTCAAGGCATTCTTGCCTTTTTCTGCATCCATTTTCAACTGGATGTTGGCGACAGTCTGTTGCACGGTCATTGGTGACTGGCAGGCAAAAATTTCCGTAAACGTCAGGATTTGGTGCCCTTCAGCGGTTTTCTCGTCGAATATATTATCCACGGTGTTGTTGTAGAGGTCGTCTTTTTCTAACTCTATCACTTGGTCAACCAGTCCGTTGCGGTAGGTGGTCAGTACTTGTCCATCGTAGGTCAGCGACAATATCCATGTTGTCACCTTAGTGGGGTGGTTGTCACCACTTGTACCAGTGCTTTGTGTTGCCCAGTCGTCGCTGGTCAGCAGGCAGTTTTGGCTCTTGTAGGTCTTGCCGTTGATTTTCACGACAGGACGTTGGTCTTTTCCGTCGATGCTGTAACTCATGCCGTGACCGCCCTCACTGTTATCTCCGATGGTGAGCAGTGTTCCTTCGTATTTCGAGGCGTTCATGGCGAATGCCACATGGAACGACTCGCCTGGACCGAAACAGATGCAGTCGGGGCGTGGAGTATCGGGGTCTTCCTTTGTCAGTTCCTCTTCCCACTCATAGTTGCAGTGAATGCCGGTGGGGTAGCCTTTGGGATAGCCTTGCTTCACCATCCAGTAATAGTAGTCGCCATTCATCCATGAAAGGCGTAGTTTGGAATTTTTGGAACCGGGGATGATGAAGGGACGCACATTGTTCTTCTTTGAGCCCGATGTGATTTGTTCCGAACCGCTGACCTTCCCGTCTTCAATGGTGTATTTCCATATTTCGTACACTCCGTCCTTATTATATACTCCGTCCTTGGTGGGAATGCTGAGATAGAGGTCGTTGGGGTTGTCGGGGTCAATCGACATACCGCCACTGTAGCACCGTTCTGTGGAGTTCCAGTTCTGGTGGAAAGCATGACCGCCGTACTGCACCCATGTGCGTTGCCATTCCTTGCCGGTCCATCGGGCATACCAATAGACGTGGGTGGTCTTGTCGTTGTCGATGTGGGGGTAGGCGATGCAGGGACGCTCGTCTTTGTCAAGCACAATCTGCCACACCCAGTTGCGGATGTTGGCGGCGTTGTCAACGATGGTGGCGGGATAGGATGAGGCATAACTGCTGTTCTTGTTCACATTGAACACACCGTTGTTGATGACCGACAGTTGCTTGCCGTTCAAGTCGCGAAGGATGGGACCGTTGCCCTTATTGATATCGATGACGTTGAAATAGAGCCAGTCGGGCATCTCATTGTCGGGATGGCCTGTGGTGTAAGACACATAAATCTTGTCCTTGCCGTTGCTCTGGTATTTTGCGTATGGACGAGCGCCAGTGGATTGCACAATCTGCTTGGGACCGAAGTCGAACTTGCAGTTGTCGTTCGTGTCGGGCATGGTCAGCCGTGCGATGGTCGGATGCCAGTTGATGCCGCGCCAGCAGAGGTAGATGTGGTTCGGGTCATCGCTGAGGATGAAGGGCGAGGGGTAAGTGGTGTTGTTGGCTGTGGCCAGGTATTTCTCCTCACCCAATGCGGTGATGTCGCCAGGTCGGCGAGAGATGCGATACCATATCTTTGCCTCGTCGGTGTGGCGCGTGTAGAAAATCATCACGCGTTCGTCGGGCAGTACCACGAACGTCGGATTGTTGTGGTCGTCGGGCTGGAAGTAACTGCGCACCAGCACGTCGGTTTTCCGCTTTGCCACCCGGTCATATTGAGTGGCTTTCACGTTGCCGTGCACGTCGATATAGCCGATATAGGTGGCGTTGATGGTGCCTTCGGCGTTCTCATAGTGGAGGGCACGTGGGTCGGCAAACCAGCACCACGCTCCTTCTTCGGCCACGATACTACTTTTAAATGTGTTGGATGTGTCTTGTGCCATCATATTGCAGATAGCTACAAACATTGAAGCGATAGTAAGAATAATTGTTCTCATGATTGTTTTGTGTAATTAGGTCAATTTTTCTTGTCAGCCATAGTTTTTCGTATCATTGATTCTCTACGCAAAAATACAAAAAGTTTATGAAAAGTATAGCCTTTCCTTCTGAGATTTCTTCTGATTTCTCTCCTTTCCTGTCTTTTCCTCTTCTTAACCTAAGGTTTGTAAAGTCTTTAGGGTATCTAAGGTCTCTAATGCCTTAAGGCATCCCTATTAAAAAAGGGGGCAAAAAGCCCCCTCTTTTGCATTCTAAAATTTCTACTTTACCACGAATTTCTTGCCGTTCTGGATGTAGATGCCCTTGTCGGGGTTCTTCACTTCACGGCCTGAGAGGTCGTAGATGCGTCCAGCCTTAGCGGCATCGTTGTCAACCGACTTGATGGCAGTGTCGACATTGCCGATGGCGAGGTTGAAGGCATAATACCTGTTGTTGTAGCAGAGGTAGATGACGGTGTGGTACTCTTTGTCTGTGTTGGCATCGTCGATGACGTAGGTGCGTAGCGTGCCATCCTCGGTATAACCTGCTGTGAACGCTGCCTCTTCCATGTTTGACACAGCCTCTCCGTCCTCGTTGAATGAGAATCCGTAGATGTTGTCGAAGTTGGCGGAGGTGAGATTGCCTTCGTTATCGACAACCAACCACTCAGCGTTGGCTTCCAGTTCCTCCATGGTGCATCCGAACGTAGAGCAGCATGTGGAGAGGTCGAGTGGAATCTCATAGTAGTCGTCGGTTTCTGCGTCGCGGCCTCTCATGGCGAAATCCTCTGAACCTATAGGTTTGATTTCAATCACATTCTTGACGAACTTGATGGTGGTGTTCAACTTGAGCGCCTTGCCGTTCCAGAAATTGAACACGTAGAATGTAGCGGTGGAGTAATCACCTATGTGGCGGAAGCCTGGCACATTGTACCAATGGATGGTGCTCTCGTAGTACCATAAGGCGAAAGCGCCTTCACCACTGTAGCCAGCCGCGTAGGCATAGTGGTTCTCATCTTCTGGCGACATCCAGAAACCACCTCCTGTTTCACCATTGTTCGCCTCGCCGACAGAATAGGCGTTGGTAAGTTCACCAGCGGAGTTCAGTCCATAGAGGATGCCATGTGAAGTACCCAGTATCTCCTCGTATTCCGACATGTCGGTTTGGCCTATCTCCCAAGAGCCGCCGCTTTCGGTTGGAACGAACGATACCACAAAGTCAACTTCTGTCACCTCGCAGGTCTCGATGGTGTATTGGGGACTCTCCATCGTCATCTTGAACTGGAACTCATAGTATTTCTCGTCTTTGATGAAATAGACGGTAGCGTTGCATTCCTCACCGCCTTTGAAAGCATCGGGCATGTTGCCCAACTCAAAACGCAGGCTGTCGGCCACATAGTTGATATAGAAGCTCTTGGCTCCATAGCTGTAATTGGTTACAGAACCTTCAGGCAGGAACCAGAAACCTGTAGTGTCGGCGGTATAGGCCGAGGTCAGACCACCATATTGGTCGGTGGCGGCCACGCGGATGTCGGAGATGCTTTCAGCGCCAAGCAATGAATAAATATCCTCGGTGTTAATGTTGAAGAACTCCAGACTGTCCCATCCGTCGTTCGGGTTGCGGGTGAACTCGAAGGTCTGTGAACCCACAGAGGTGTAGTTGGCAATCACGTCGTCGGTGTTGACATCGACAGTTAAGTCGAAGTCAATCACCCAGGCCTTGCTGCCGTAGATGAAGTAAATCTCGGCATGATGACGTTCGCCCAATTTCCACGGTTCGTATGCGTACTGGCCGATGGTGCAGTAGATGGTGTCGCCTGGGATGTAGGTGAGCGAGGCCACCCAGAACTTGTCGGTGCTGCCCCAGTCGGCATGCTGGAGTTCGTCGCTTTCCTGATCTTCTCCCTCAAACTGGACACCTGAACCGAACCAGAAACCCGGAGTGGGAGTGGCGGTCAGGTCGTTGACGAGTTGGTCACTCCAGTTTTCGGTCTCATCGTCGAACTTCTTGGCGTAGATGATATATTTCATCTTGCTGGCAAAGTAGTCTTCGTCGATGCCCAAGGCTGCCGCCATGCCTGGAACCTCCACCCAGTTTGGTTCATTGTACCAGTCGGTGTTGGGAACCTGTGTGATGGCGTATGTGGTGCGGCCTACAATCTCCAGGTCGGAGAGGGTAGTGGTGGGTGTTTTGTCGATTCCTTCTGCCTGCTTGATGGTCAGTGAGATACCGAAGGTGACTTGCCTGCCGTTATAGTTCATGGCGATGGTGCAAGTCACAGTCTCGCCAGGGTAGAGTGGTTTTGTGGGATTCTGGCCCACACAGAGGTAGAGTTCGTCGGCATCGATATCCCAGTCGGGATGCACAAACCAATAACCATTTTCGCCCCAGTAAGTGAGGTTTCCGATTTTATCCAGGTAGTAACCGCCCCATGATGCAGTTGGGGTGGTGGTGGACGTACCGTCGCTCTGAATCAAGGAGAACAAGTCGCTACGTGGCGAACTGTATTCTTCCACAGGTATCCAGTCGTTGAGCGCTTTGCCTAACTCAGCTGCGCTGACACCTAATTTACCTGCTATCTCGGAAATGGAATAGACGAGGTTGGTGCGTTCATAGTCGGACTTGGCTTCTTCGACGATGGCATCGTTGTAGTCCTCGGCTGATACGTTGTTCGATACGAACAGCATGACCAATGCGATGAAAGTAAAAAGTTTTCTCATAAGCGTTGATTTTTCACATAAAAGTTAAGTTAGCAAATCGAATGAATTATAATTATGGGCAAAGATATAAATAATAATCAAATGTAAGAAAAAAACGGACGAAAACTTGCTTTTTCCCACTCCCGTCAGTCTGAAAAAAGTCTGTGTCAAATGTTTCATAACAAATGTTAAAAAGAGGTATATTTATACAAAACGCAAGGTTTTTGTATATTTGGTGATGTTTTAGGGGTGGTTGTTGTATATATTTGCAGTGTTATATGCAAAAATGTTTCATGGGTATGACAAAATGAAACATTTTGAAACATGGAAGTTGACCAGTTAGTCAATAACCGTCTCAGTTGACATGGCAAGGTAGTGTCAGCATAAAAACAGCATGGCATCCGGGAAACTGTTTGTCGGAGAGTTCCAACATGCCTCCTTGTTGCAGCATCATCCGTCGGCTCAGGGAGAGTCCAATTCCGTTCCCTTGCCGTTTGGTGGTGAAGAAAGGAACGAAAAGTGACTGGCGGTTCTCGGCAGGGATGGGACTCCCGTCATTTCCTATGTATAAAACCAATTGTCTTGAATTACTTTGCACCAGGTCTTCTGCGTTGTTGACTACGGCGGTAACAACCATTTTTCCTGCGCCTGCCTCCACGGCGTTTTTCACGAGGTTCATCACCACCTGCCTTAGCATCCCCGCATCTGCTTGAACAGTTATATCAGTTGCCACATCTATCTCCCACGACAACTGAGGATAAGTCAGGATGAGGTCGTCAATCATCTTCCGCAGGTCGACTTTACCTAAATTAGGCTTCTCCAGTTCCGACATCTTTCTGTAATTACCCACAAAACCGCTTAGATGGCGGGATGTCTCGTAAATGGCTTGAATGCCTTCTTCCAGGGGCGTTCCTTTCACATTGGGGTAGGAGAGCAATGACTGGCTGATGCTGGTGATAGGGGCAGTGGCATTCATGATTTCATGTGTCAGCACACGAGTCATCCTTTGCCAAGTCTCCACCTCGTTCTGGTGAATAAGGGTGCGGATTTCCTGTCCCATGTCGTTGAGCAACTGTTGCATGGCGCGCTCACCACTGGGCAGTTGGTCGGTAGGCAGACGGAAAGAAAAGTCGTGATTGTGCAGTGCCTCTCGCATCATCCATGCCCTTTGCGCCAATTTGCGCTGATGCCATCGCCATAACCCGAAGGCAACGGCAAGCAAAATAACAATGATGACAAGCGCAAGTACCATAATGCTCCTTTATTATCGAATGATTAATTGAGTCGTTTCATCTTATTATAGAGCGTCTGACGGGTGATGCCTAATTGCTCGGCAGCCAGTTTCATGTTGCCGTGACAGCGGTCGATGGCGCGGCGGATATGCTCTGCTTCGACCTCGTCGAGCGTGACCACCTCGCCTGCGGCATCAAGCACGTCCTTCAGTTTACGTACCAATTCGTCATTGTCCCATGGTTTCGTGATGAAGTCTGCCGCACCGCTTTTCAATCCTCGTACGGCCAGGTTGACATCGGCGTAAGCCGTAATCAGGACCACAGGCAGTTCGGGATGATGCTTTCGTATGGATTGCAACCAGAAGAGTCCGTCTTGTCCGCTGTTCACACCAAGCGAGAAATTCATGTCGAGCAACACCATGCTGACTTCCTCTTGGTTCAGCACCCTGAGTACAGTGTCGGGTGAAGTCATCGTCAGCACACGGGAGAAAGTGCCCGACAGACATAAGCGCAACGCCGTCAGGATGGCCTCGTTGTCGTCAATCACGAGGATGGTTCCGTATTTGTCTTTTGTGTAATTTGCCATATTATCTGCAAAGTTATCCTTTTTTTGGAAATAGTCCTCTGTTCCATCAGTCTAGCCAGTTTACTTGAACAAGTCCTTTAGGGTTACTGTATTTTGAAAAATACTGCTATACTGATTGTTTGCCAATCCGAATGTGGTGACAAGGACTGGGTGTATTGCCATCCGAACATTGTTAGCGGCTCGGAATGCCCGTACTCGCCTTTCTATGTCATCATAATCCTTTTTCTTCATGGAATAATCACCATCATAGAATTTCATCTCGCATACGTTGACAACTTTGTCTGCCCTTTTTATAATGAGGTCTATCTGTGCCTTTTCTTCTGAGGCTTGGGGAGTTGTCCATGAATACACATTGGTAAGAACGCCTGAAATACCGAGTGCCTGTTCTATTTGCTTGTGATGGTTCAGACATAGTTGCTCAAAAGCCAATCCTGCCCATGTATCGTGCTGTCGGGTCCCTATCTGATATTGCCAGAAAGGCTTGTCCGTACTCCCATACTTTTTGATAAACTTATAATAGAAGAGAGAGAATGGATCTATCAGTTGGTAAATACCCATCTTAGACTTGTTTCCATAGCCATGATAGCAGCGGATGAAGTCACAGTCGACAAGGTCTTGTAAGATGGTGGTGAAATCACCACCGCTCTCCATCTTTGTTGCCTTAATTAGTTCGTCCCTTGTCAGTCCCTTGTTTTTTGAACTCAAGGCTGAGATTACCTTAATATAGTTCTCTGATTTGTCGAACAAAGAGGCATACAGGGCATTGAACTCGTCATCGAGCCGACCTTTCTCCATGAAGAACATCTCGTCCACATTCTGCGAAAGGCTGGCTCCTTGCCTGATGTTCTTCAAGTAGAAAGGTATGCCCCCCATGATCATGTAGCACTCGGCAATCTCCTTGTCCTCCATCAATATTCCACGGCTGTCAAGGTACTGCTTGCACTCAGCCAATGTAAATGGACGAATGTAAAGTTTCTGTGTCACCCTGTTGTGAAGTCCTCCTCTGTTCTTCAGAATCTTCTTGGTCATCCATGAAGTAGCGGAACCGCACACAATCAGAACGATGTCATTCTGAGTTACGGCCCAGTCGT
>CACYEC010000218.1 GCA_902773225.1 uncultured Bacteroidales bacterium | reverse complement strand
CCTGCCTAACTTCTGCATGCACTTGATCAGATGGCTCTCGCTGTGCGAAGGGTCTTCAAGAAGCCACTTCGCTACAGCAAGGGTCATCACACTATCATCTGTATAACGAGTGCCTGACCTCTCCAATGGAAAGTCTTTTGTCTTCACGTTGTTCCATTCGTAGGCACTCCCTACAATGTCTCCAAATACTGCTCCTAACATATTAAATCATTCATTCTTGTTTACATTTCAGTTACTTCTCCACGATAGATGTCATCGGCCATGTGAAGTTGTCTCCTCCAGTTCCACATCCACTTCTATAGAATGTCCCTGACGGGCCCTGATACGGGTCTTGTCCTCAGAGAACTCGAAGCGCTGCTTGTTGTTGGTCGCAACAATCTGGTTGAGTTCTTCCATGGTGAAACCGTGGTTCTCCATCATGTCGCTCACCTCGCGCCACCCGTGTTCGCCAAATGGATAGTCTTTGTCGTGTCGGAGCAGGAAGGAGAGTTTCTTGCTCCGATTGGCGATTCTCCGCTCCTCTTCGCTCATCCGTCTCTTCTCCGGGTGGGAATCATTGCGCACGACATTCTCCGAATTTCTGCTCAAGTCGTTTATGATCTCCTTCCTTTCGAGGAAGACGTTCTCTGGGATAGGCTCCACACCATTCGTCTCCGTCATGTACTTATATACAGCGTTCAGTACTCTCATGATTTTGAGAGTCGTAAGCCCCTTGTCTTTCCTATACCCACAGATGGGTGGCGGAGCAATACCCTTGTCGGCAGCATAGAACACCCAGTAGGTGCTGAGCGCTATGTCCGTACGGTGAAGCCCATGGGCGCAATGGATGTAGAAACGGCCTTTGTCAATCAACTCGCAGAACGTGGGGAACAACTTCACCATACTGGCGATATACTCATCCTTGTAGGCCACAGGGTACTTGAAATAGCTGATTCCGCTCTCCTTGCACAGGTCTTTGTAGAAATCGGAGGTGTAATCACCCCGCAAGTCTATGATCTGGTTGACACCCGACTTTATCAACATTTTCCATGCGGGAAGTTGACGAGGGGACGAAAGAGCCCTTCCACGGAATCCGCCATAGACCTGTGCCAAGTCAGGAATCCCCGTTGACATAATCCTCTCCACATCCAGACCGTCCAGTCGCGTGTCTGCTTTCACGGCGTTCTTCTCCAAGGCAATCTGCTCCGTGGTCTTTCCCTGCGCGTCTTTCGCCACGGCCCTGCTCACATGCCATCCCTCGCAGAACAGGCACTTATAGACCGTGAAGGGCGTCCCATACTTCTTCGTCATGTCGAAAGCCGCTTTTTCAGCCTTTGCTTTGCTGGAATAGGCAATCTTGGACTTTTCGTCGCTCCGTCGCGCGTGGGCGTAGAAAGAGAATGCACCCCAAGCGGACCTGTTCACAACCATGTTGCGGAACCAGTCCGGCCGCCCCAACTGGTCTTTCAGCCAACTGCCTATATACCTCAACTTTATCTGCCTGATACTCTTTATTAACGTTTTCATCTTACCGTGCTTTTATATTATGAGACTTTCTTTTTCAATCTAAATCCTATAAGGCATTTCGTCATCTCTTCCTTGTCCATTAGAGGATTAACGAACGCCAACTTCAAGAGATAGTCCAGGCATTCCTTCACCTCCGGCCCCGCTTTGATGCCTTTGATGTCCATCACTTCCTTGCCCGTAAGCGGCAGTTTGTAGCCGAACATGGCGGAACCTTCTTTTTTCATTTCTTCTGTACGATGTAGTATAAGTTCCACTTGACGAGGCATGCATCTGTCAGCCACGTGGGCATTATTGTCGGCATCGATGAGTAGCATGAGGTTTCGGAATCGCTCTTCCGTACCACATTCATACTGAAGTTTGCGAAGATTCTTGGTTTTCAAGTGTTCACATTCGTAGCCCCATGTCTTACAGTCCATGTGATGACGGACAAGAAACTCCACTTCCTTGATGAAGTCATTGCTGTACTTTAGACGACGCAACAATTCATCAATCATATCGGCACTGGCTAATTCATGCCTTAAGAAATGAACTCTGCCGTCTTCAACAGTACGAACACGAATCTTTCCTATATCATGGAGCAGTGCAGCCATACGCAGCCCCAGATGGTCGCTTTTCAGATTGGCAAGAACTGACAGTGTGTGTTCCCAAACCGTACCGAAGTGATACTCATTCTGTATCATATCGTAGGTCTCTTCCAGTTCAGGAATAACATAGTGCATGGCTCCCGTCCGGCGAAGCAGTTCCATCGCCATCACTGGATGCTGGCAAGTCAGCATCTTATCCAGCTCATCTCTAATGCGCTCGTTTGTGATAATCTCAAGACGATTCATATTGCGTACCATTCCCTCGTAGGTCTCTTTTTCAATCTCCCAGCCGTAGCGACTGGCGAAACGGATACAGCGCAGGATGCGCAGCGGGTCGTCGTCGTAGATGACGTCGGGATCGTTCGGGGTGCGTATGACGTGGTTCTTGATGTCAGCGACTCCCTTGCCCGTGATATCCACAATCTCGCCTGTCGAGATGTTGGTATAGAGAGCGTTGATGGTGAGGTCGCGGCGCATGCAGTCGTCCTCGATGTCGCCGAACGCCGTCTCAGGGTTGCGGCAACTGTGGTCGATGTACTTCTCCTTGCGGGTCTGCACGAACTCCAGTTCCACATCAGGGAAAGCCTTCAGGTGGAGCATGGCTGTGCCGTAAGAGGGATAGACCGTCACCCCCTTCATGGCATACCCGTTGTCGCGCAGCCACTCGGCGAAGCGGATACCTCCCGAGGGCAGGCTCACGCACAGGTCGATATCCTTGATCTCGCTGCCCATAATCTCGTCGCGGACGCACCCACCGACAGTAAAAACATGGCCTTCCCACTCTGTTCCCTTGATGAGTTCACCAAGGAACATCTTTATCTTCATATATATTTCGCGCTTCATTGGGCTTTCTTGTTTTAGTAGTCCGCCCCATAAATGATTACGGGGCGGACGTTGGTTGTTTTTGATACGTGTTACCTTATCTGATCGTGCTCGTTTCCACTTCCTGAGTCATCTTAAAGTGAAAAGGCACATCATCACAGATCTTGCTATTCCTCAGTCAAGATTGAGAAGCCATATCTTTTCCCATTCGATGGATGTCAGGCCTTTGGGATTCTTCAATGTCCTCAATATCGAGATGATTCTGTTCTGGTCGAAATCCTTCTGAGTATATTCGTATATAGTGAGGTAGAGTTCGTCATCATCGTCAAAATCAACGCCTTCCGTCTCCCACCATATATTATCTGCATCAGCGTCGGGTTCTACACCGACCTCTCTCATCAGGTCAGAAGAGCGCACAAGACCGTCTTCTTTCTCCATGGATTCAACCAGTTGCTTCATCTCTTCCAGACTTTCCTGCTTACCATAGAGGTGGATTTCATACGCATCGTATTCATATTTGATATTCTGTTGTTTCATTGTACTTGCTTTGTTTTATAGTTGTTATTATTTGCATGGCCTTTCGGTTATAGACATGAAAGGCCATGCTGTCAGAGTCACACACTGATGGTCATTCCTTCCTGGCTGGCCACCGTGTTGGGGAAGATGTCCTGGGCTTCGGCCAACAACGTCTCCTCGTCGGTGTAGCGGATGGAATAGTGGCCGATGGCCAACTTCCCTACCTTGGCGTCGCGGGCGATGGTGGCGGCTTGCGCAGCCGTGGAGTGCGCCGCGTTCACGGCCTGCTGTTCGTCCTCCGAGGTGAATGTGGCCTCGTGGTAGAGCAGATTCGCGCCTTGGATCTGGGGAATCATCTCCGGGTAGTAGGCCGTGTCGCTACAGTAGGCATACTTACGAGGCACGAAGTCGCTCGCGGCTGTCAACTCACTGTTGGGGATGACCGTTCCGTCTTCCAGTGTCCAGTCGGCACCGTTCTTGATCTTGCCCAACTCACGGGGAGGGATGCCATAGGCCTTGCATTTCTCGGGCAGAAGCACCGGAGGTTTCTGTTTCTCGCTGAAGAGGAAGCCGCAGCACGGCACGCGGTGGTTGAGCGGGATTGTCTCTACCTTCATCTCCTTGTCCTCGTACAGCACTGTCTGTTTCGTGGTGTCCAAAGGGTGCATGATGAGCTTGAAAGGCATGTAGCAGTACGCTTCGATGTCGCGGCGCAACGGTTCTTCCAGAGCGGCCGGGAGCCAGAGGTGCAGGTCGGCCGTGCGGTCGAGCATCAGGTTCAGGCTCGACAGGAGCGGCACCAGACCGAAGAAGTGGTCGCCGTGGGCGTGGCTGATGAAGATGTGGTTCATGTTCGTCACCTTGACCCCTGACTTCCATATCTGGGTCTGGGTTCCCTCGCCGCAATCGACAAGGAACAACTTATCGTGTACGTTGACCAACTGAGCAGTCGTCATGTGTCTGCCTGTAGGCACGGCTGAGCCGCAGCCTAATATATTGACTTCAAATTTCTCCATGGGTTGAATTGTTTTTAGTATGAGCCGTCCTGCATCAAACTTTTGGTGTTGAGCTGAATATGGAGCAAACGGCCTCATAGTGATGAATAATATATGAAATGACGGATGCTTTTACAACGGAAAGCTTCCTGAACGTGGGGGACGTCAATCCATGATGCCCCATAAGGGAAATTGCTTGCAATTCAATTCTCTAATTCTTACGAATTATCAATGAACAATCAATAGTCAATGATCAATAATCCTGTCATTCTCAAATTCGTGATGAATAGGAAATCCCTCAATGTTTCTGATTTGTAATCCACATGATCGTTTTGGTTTTTAGTGTTTCGGGCTCCTGATTGTTTATTTACTGAAGAAAATGAGCCGAAACCCTATAAACTCATTTCTCAGCTTTCCGCGCCGATGGTGGCGGGTTGTTCGCTGGTTTTAATCATGTCTTTATGTTTTTGTTGCTTAACAGAGTGCAAATTTACAATGTCCTGACGAAATCTTTTTGCGTAGCGACAATAATTTGTCTGTTTTTTGCAATTTTTTGCCGTTTTCTATCTGTTAATGTCATTATAGAGCGAAAAGTAACCATTAATCTATCAGTGCTCCAATAAAATTTCTGTCAAAAGTTGCTATTGTCTTTTGTGATGCGGTTCAAAATCCTCCTGCACCCCCTCTATGTGCAGGGCGATTGTTCTGTAGATGTGTTCCCGTTCGCTTAGGGATCATCCACATCAGTGTTTGTGTCGAAGGCCAGTCGGTTGAAGAGACGAATGCGGTCCCAGTGGTCATAATCAAGCACACGTGTCAGAAGGTCACGTTGGTACTTTTCGAACACGATGAGTGAAAT
>CACYEC010000217.1 GCA_902773225.1 uncultured Bacteroidales bacterium | reverse complement strand
TGGTAGAAAAGAAGATAGATGCTGACGTTGCCTTGATTCCAGACACCATCTACTTCAAGGCCGACACCGTTTTAGGCAGTGCCAGTGACCCCATCAATCTCTATTCAGGATACAAGGAAGTACAGTCCTTGCAACTCGAGAAAGGTTGGAACTGGGTATCGTCCTACCTCCTGCCAGCGGAAACCAAGATGTCTGACCTCATGAACAGTTTCGGAACATGGGAAGTTGGTGACGGCATAGAGATACAGAAGGACGACGGTTCGTATGAACTGTTGACCTACAAAGCCGTCTATGACCCCACGACCCGCACCAATAACTACTACTGGGACCATGGCGACCAAATTTACCAACTCAGTATGCAACGGATGTACCGTATATACGTGCACAATGACAAGACCATCTATTGGTCAGGCATTAACTATTCGTATGTAGGTATTCCCGTCCACAAAGGATGGAACCGCATCAGTTACTTGTCGTTCATGAACCTGCCGCTTACCACAGCGTTGTCGGACTATACCGAAATGGCGAAAGAGGGCGACATCATCAAGACCCAGAGCGAATTCGCCGTACTCAATATCGACAAGGGCGGTAACCGTTCTTGGAAGGGAACGCTTAAGTACATGAAGACTGGACAAGGATATATGCTCAAACGTGGCGCGGATGATGAAGTCATGTTCTATTATCCCTATTACTCCAGTGGAACAATCTACAACAACAGCGCGGGTCCGCAGGTGGCTGAACGCACACCGCTTTACCAGAACAACACAGGTACTTCAATGTGCGTCATCGCTCAGATAGATGGTTTCGAACTGAAAGAAGGCGACAAGTTGGTGGCCATAGCCGGAGCCGAAACACTTGGTCTGGCTGAGGCAGACGAAGATGGACTCTTCTTCCTCAGCGTGGCAGATACTGATGACGGTCGTGTCGGTTTCGCCATCGAACGTGACGGTGAGATTGTAGCCACCACCGCTCAGCAGATGAACTATGTCGATAACGGAGTTTCGGGAACCCTCAACCAGCCCACAGTCATTAGTTTCATCCCGTTCGACGCCACTGGCAGTGAGGGTTGGTACAGTCTGCAAGGCATCAAACTCAATGACAAGCCCACCCAGAAGGGTGTGTTCATCCACAACGGACAGAAAGTTGTCGTGAAGTAACTCAACGAATGATATGAAACGTTTTTTATTCATCGTAATTTCATTATTGTCTATATCGTCGGTTTTGGCCGACGATATAGAGATTGGCACAGCATCTCAACTGCGTGAATTTGCCACCAGTGTGAACGGTGGCGATGACTATACAGGTGTGACCGTCAAACTGACTGCCGACATCGACTTGAACAATGCAAATTGGATGCCCATTGGTACCACAGAACATCCTTTCCTTGGAACGTTTGATGGACAAGGCCATTGGGTGGACCATCTGATAGTGGATGTCAGCGGTTTCGACACAGGCAATGTGGCGGGTCTTTTCGGTTGTGTCGGTGAGAGTGGGACTGTGTCGCGTGTGGGAGTTCGCAGCGGCAACATCTATATCAATGGAAAGACATCCGATGATGCGTCTTGCTATGTGGGAGGAATTGCCGGGTTGAATCAAGGCCATATCTACCAGTGTGCCAACTTCGCCATAGTCATTGGTAATTGGACTATGGCCGCTGTGGGAGGTATAGCAGGTGGCAATGGCAATATAGGAGGAGGAGAAACGAGTGCCTGCATTGAGGACTGCTACAATCGCGGGCGGGTGTTCACATCAGCGACCAGCAGTGATGACATCAACTTTCTTGGTGGTATCGTCGGTCTCAACGACGGAACAGTTCGTCATGTCTATTCCAGCGCAGAGGTCAGTGAAGCGTCTTATTATGGCGGCATTTTCGGTTATAATAATCAAGGCACAGTGGAGAACGCATACGCGACGGGCGATATGCTGGGCTTTGCGCTCGACGGCAGTCTCAACACTCAAGGTGATTATTCCATATGGCAGTTCAACACAGGATTGTTGCCAACCTTGACCCTCGGTTCATACGTTCTCGTCCTCGAGGATGCCGGTGACAATGCGCCTTTACTGACAGGCAACCATGGAACGACTTGTGATGTTGTCATCAACGGACGTACACTCTATAAGGACAACTCGTGGAACACCATTACACTGCCATTCGCTATCGGAAACTTCAGTGGAACATTGTTCAGTGATGCCACGGTGATGGAACTCGTCGGAGCAAATTTTTCGGAAGGAACGCTTACGTTGGATTTCAGTGAAGCCATCTCCATCGTGGCTGGACGCCCATATCTCGTGAAGTGGAATAGCGGCGAAACGGTGGAAAACATCGTCAATCCTGCTTTCTCTGGTGTCACCATCAACGGAAGCGACCCACAACAGATTGCGAAAAACGATATCGTTTCGTTCAAGGGGATTTACTCACCTTTCACACTTGATGCCAACGACCGGAAGAAACTGTATCTCAGTGCTACAAACACGCTCTATTATCCAAGCGAGAATGTGACGATAGGTGCGTTCCGTGCCTATTTCGAACTGCTTGATGGTCTGTATGCAGGAACCCCGTCAGCCGAAGTGAACAATTTCTTGTTGAACTTCAATCCTGACGAGGTTACTACAATTTTGAAAGTAAATGATAATGGTCAACGGTCAATGTTCAATGTTCAATGTTCAATGGCCGATGGTCAGTGGTACACCCTCGATGGCCGCCAACTAAAAGGAAAACCAGTAGAGAGAGGCTTCTATATCCATCAAGGAAAGAAATTCTTTGTCAAGTGATTACCTGACTTACTTTTTCTTCTCGTACCATTCCTGCAACACATAAAAGGCTTTCTTCTTTTCGCCATTGTCGGAGAAGAGGCCTTTTCTGTTGTAGTAGTCCTGGATGCCGTCGAGCACACGTCGTGGTGAGCGGAAGTCTTTTAGAATCCAGGGTGTGGTGCCAGCCAGA
>CACYEC010000216.1 GCA_902773225.1 uncultured Bacteroidales bacterium | reverse complement strand
TTCATTAATGTTGTCGGCCAATGCCGTCTGCGGCAGCAACAGGGCCAGCAGAACAAGCGGCAGAAATAATTTCGGTCGTATCGGTCTCATAGGCGTATGAGTTGTTTTTTATCGGAAAATAAGTGTAAATGTGTTTAATATTCGGCAAATTTATAAAAAAAATCTATTTTCAAGTTTTTTTTACAAATAAATATTTGAAAATTGTGCGTTCGGGATAAAAAACATGGCATCTGTCAGAAAACGATGTCGGTATCAAGGGGTAAGTTGTTGCTGGAAGACCTTCCGATGTTGTATGAAGTAACGAGGAGGTTCTAATTGTAATCGGGGTGGCGCCTAATCTGTGGCACCACCCCGATAATGTATTTCAATGGTATTAACTATAGGTGCTTCTGAAAATCGATTGCGATTTCATCGTTAATTCCATAAGATTCTTAATCTCTGCGGAATAATAATTAGAATATCCTCTAATTCGTGATAAATGGAATATCGCTATATCGATGACTACATCATCATGTTCAGTCCTAACTCTCTCCAAAACTCAATAGGAAGAGCCACGTTCTCAAGGCGGATACAACGTCTGAGGAGATGGGCTATTTGGTGGTCATCGTAGCCTGCATTGCCACAACCAATACGCGTCACAAGGAAACGCATTTCGGGATGAGAGTCGGCGAAAGCGGTGAAACGGTTGATGGCTTCTTCCAACTTAGCAAGACCTTCAGTCGTGGGGATGGCATAACTCTGTCCTTGAATACCCTCTCCCTGACCCCATACGGCACCGAAGTTCTCCAATGCCATTCTTGCGGCACCTCCGCCATGAAGGCCATCGGCATTGCTCCCGAAGACGAATATCTCATTCTGAGCAAGATGCTCGATATGACCAGGGGTTACACGATTACTGTAGTATTCACTGGCGAACATTCGTTTTCTACGAATCAATTCCTCATCCGACATCTCATCTCTCTGCAGGTAAGTACAGTTCATCTTTTGGAAATAGGAACGACGTGATGAACGCTCGCGTTCCCAGGTGTTTCCAGAACCTTGAACATCGTGGCTGAATTCCACCACATTATCTATGGAAAGCAAATCTGTCACTTCCTTCACATTGTGGGCTGAACCCATGTAGGAGAACGACCAACCCTCTGCCTTCAAGCCTTCGATGAGGCCACGTAGTTTGTTTGCGTTCCATTCGGTTGAGGCGTTCTCCAAACCGTCGGTCAACACGGTCACGACTGCGGTGGCGTCTTTATCGTCACGAATGCGTTTCTTCAGTGTGGTCAGTGACTGTCCCATAGCGTCGTAGAGTGGGGTGCAACCATTGGGCATGTAGTCGGTAAACTCACCCACTTCGTTGATGGGTTGGTTGTCGATGATGGTTCTCACGGCTTCTCTGCGAGAGTTCGAATCGAAGGTGACGAGCGTCAGAGTATGTTTCTGTGTATCATTGAATTCCTTCTGTGCCTCGCGGATGGTGCTGATGGTCTCGTTGATTCCCGACAGGGTGGAACGCCTCAGTTGTCTCATCGAACCGCTCTCATCCACAATAATCAGATTGTAGATTCTTGCCTTCTTTGCTGTGGATGCGGAAGTGGCTCTGTCGCTGTTTGTCTTGTTGGCATCCTCTATGCCTGTGTTGGCTGTGGCAGTGCTCATGCTGTCATCCTCTCTGCGTGTGTTGGCTGTGGCAGTGTTCTTGCTGTCATCCTCTCTGCGTGTGTTGGCTGTGGCAGTGTTCGTCTTGGTGTCTGATGTGGAACCGTTGTTGTTGAACAACGAATTCAAGAAATCGCTTAGTTTACTCATAATTGATATCTTTAAAGTTGAACATGATTGCTGTTGTGTAAATTCAACGCAAAATTAGCACATCATTTTCTTTCCTCCAAATTTCTTGCGTATAAATTACACAAACACATCGGATTTAACATCCGTTAACATCGTTTTCCCGCTCACGGTCGCTCAGCGACGAGTCCTATCCTCTTAATAACCGTAGGTGCATGAAGCGCCGCTTTCATGCACCTACGGATGATGAGCGAATACGAATTACCCATCGAACCAGGGTCGCCCATCGCTTGAGTAAGTTGACTCACCCAACTTTATATACGAGTTCACTCACTTCCTTGGCGAGATCCCTGAAAGTATAGCCCATTTGTGCTAATTTGGCTTCCGCCTGACTGAGCTTGACCGTCACACCGTCGAGATGCTCGATGATGCCCATGGCCTGCTTCAAGTCGGGGGGAATCTTGGTGAAAATATAACGCTGGGCATCACGGTCCTTCAACAGCTCGAACACTTTCTTGAGCTGACGGCAACCTTCCATCATCTCGCACACGGAGCGACCTTGAAGAAATTCTTTTTCCCATCCAGTCATGGATTCGGACTGACGCCAAAGCTCGTCGGCATAGTCAAAGCGGCTTACTCCCTTATGGTATATGGCATCTGCAACCTTGGCGGGGTTTTGAAGGGAGTCTCCGTGAAGTTTCGGGTCAACCATGCGCATCAGGTCATCACCATAGCTTTCTACATGGCCAAACACGTCCTCCACAACCGTCTGGTCGTAAAGCTTGGTGGCGATCGCTGCCTGCTTGGCTTCCTTATTCGCTAAATTCCTGATGGCTGCTGAACTCAATTTACTCACATCGAAACCCGTGGTGCTTGGGGAGAGTGTGTAGGAGTTGACAATGGTTCTGAAGTGCTTGGCATAGAGTCCTTCGACTATATCCTGACGGAAATAGACGGGCTTGCCGTTCACTTCTATAAAGTAGGTGATGTCGCGGTCGAACGTGATGTCGAGACCTGCCTTCAGCTTGTCTGCTTTGGAGCCTGTGGCGTTGAGTACCTTGATTTTGCTGATGGGCACTTTACCTAACACGGCCAAGTCTTTCTTGACCAGTTCGTCGGTTTCGCCGTAGATTTTCGAGAGAATCTCATTAAGTTCTTTTTTCAAGGGCTTGAGGCTTATACCTTGGAGCAGTGGGTCATCGCCAAGAAGTCTTGGGGTCTTCAGCAACATCATGGTCTGCTTGTCGGAATGACACTTCAAAGCGAGCTGGTTTCTAAGCAGCACATTCTCACGAGTGGGATTGGACCTACACAGTTCAATCATCGTCTGAAGATTCTCGATGTTTTCAACTGCCTGTCGTTTGGCATACGCTTCGGCTAAGGCGTATTTGCTACCGTTGGCGGCTTGTTTTAGGCTTGTGTACCAACTCTTCACTTTCGATGCGATGAGTCTTTCGCCTGCTCCAGCTTCCCATGTAACCTGTTTCTTTAGCCAAGTCTTCAGGCCTGTACAAACTTCGCTCGTCAAGGTGGTCTCGCTCATGGCTTTCATGCTGTTCTTCATCGCTTCCTTCGTCACTTGGCCACCTGCTTTCAGCGATTCCTTCGACGCTGTTTGTACGGCTGTAGCCACACCCTTTCCTAATGAGCCAAATCGCCTGGACAGAGCTCTTGCTCCGATTTTGAAACCTCCAATCACACCACCAACAATCTGCTCTACACCATAGACCCAAATGGCCTCCAATGCGCCTACCTTGAAGGCATCGAGGGCTGTCTTATTGCCTTTGCCTTCCACTATGCATTTCCTCATCTCATAGGGGATGTTGAATACCATCTCCGAGAATCCAAAAGAGGCTATCGCAAAGCCCATGCGTTCCGCCCAGTTCATGTTCGCCAATAGGTCGTGACCTTCGTAAGAAATCTCAAGCCACCAGTCGAGACTGTACTTCTCTATATTATCAACGGCATCCATGGCTTCCACTTTTTCATGGAGCTCGTCTTTCTGGCGCAGCAAGGCATGGAGATAGCAGTTCTGGATAGCCCTGATGTTGCGGGCATCGTAGCCGAAATCCACATCGTAGAAATCGAGCTGCAAACGGATGAAGTAAAGCAAAGGTGCCATTTCTCGGGTCAGACCTGCTGCGATGAGGCCTCCTTCGATTTCATGCAAACCCTTTTCAATTTCTTCGTCCTGCTTGGGAGCTGCTTTCACGGCCTCCACGCTGTCGTAACTGCGCCTCGGCTGAGAGAGGATGTGGACGGTGCGCTTGAAGGTGTAGAGCTTCGAGTTGTGCTCGGCTGTAATCTCCATCTCGGCATCGAAACGGTTCGGCGCGACAAGAACACTTTTTACACAACGGAGCAAATAGTATATATTACCTTCTCCTCCTGACAGCCATTCGGCCTTGAACTGCAAGCCTAAGCTGTTGAGCATCTTTTGGAATTCGAAACGACGCTTCTCGACCAGTTGGTAGTCTTTGAAAACTCGCCTGTGAGCGTCTGATACCAGGGTACCGATACTACCCAGACCAGAGGCAGCGAGAGTGATGTCCAAACCCTTCTGAGTCTCTTCGTTGCCGAGAAGGTCCATCAGCACTTTCTGAGCGCCACCCTGCTCGACGATTTCCTTCACAGTCCACTTCACAGAAATTGGCTTGGGGTCGATGACGTAGAGCTTATGCTCTTTTTCGTCGTAGTCGTAGAGCTTCAAGTAGCACTCCTGCTGAGCGGGAGCATAATCCTTTCCGTCGGATTTGTGTACCTTGAGTTCTGGGTCGTGGCGTCCCGGTTCATACTCTTCATAGAAACAATGAACATCGCCGCTCATGCGCATCACCAAACCCATGTAGTAGCGATAGAGGGGCAGTCTACCCTTGATGATGCGTTTAGGATTATCCTTTTGGGTCGCCTCAAGGTGAATGGTGTAGCCAAGGTAGTTGCCTGCTATGCCTTCGTCTTTTTTCGGGTCTGTGACCTGGTCTTTGATGATGGCGTAATAACATCCATCCTTACTGCTCCATTCTGTCTTGATACTGTAGTCTTGGGTTTCCTTGTCGTGACCGTCAGTTATGAAAGACTTGATGACGGCTGTCCCGTCGTTGATGCCTACAACAACGAAGGGGAGACGAACTACCTTCTCGTAGCGGGCGGGAAGGGTAAGGTTGTCTTGCTTGAAACGTATCTCACCATCCTCAATGTTGAACACCAACCTGTTGCGCAACGCTCCACCCGGGGCACGGAAGATGAACCAGACATCTCCCTCCATAGGCTCTTTCTTGGGGAGTTCGGTCACAATGACATGGGCGGCACGGTAATTGTCAAACCTACCAGTCTTAACTATCTTGATGTTCTCGCCTTCATTTATCTCGATTTGAGCGGTCAGGTCTTGACGGTCTATACGTTCACCATTCACCGTAATTTCCTCAATACGGGCTCCTACCACGGTGGGCTCATCGCCCACCATGAGGGTGTCGCCGCATTCTCTGTAAAGAATCATCTTGAAGGTGCTGGGTTTTTTGTCCCTGTCGCCTTTCTTCTCCTGAGGTGGAATAGGTGGAGGAGGGGTTAAAGGTGGTACTGCTGGCGACACGGGTGGCGGCTGTGGCGTCAGTGGTGGCGGCTGTGGCGTCAATGGTGGCGACATTGGTGGCGGCTGTTGCATCAGTGGTGGCGGCTGTTGCGACAGTGGGGGAGGAGGCAGGGGCGAATCGTATGGCCTCGAATCCGGTTTGACGGGCCCAACGCCTTCATTCTCGTCTTTCTTGCGGAGATTGCGCAATAAAGTGAACCCCCCGATTGCTCCGATGGTTCCTATCACACCTACAGGGATAATCCAAGGCGGCAATTCTGTACCTTCGCTCTCACTTCCTCCTTCCTCTCCATGGCCTGTACTGCCGCTTCCTTCCCTCGGCTTCCATTTCCCTCTGTCGCCGGCATGGGTGGTGACATCCACATCTGAACCTCCGTACTTATATAGATAATACTGACTGACCATGTAAGTGGTGTTCTCTTGGATGAGGCTTCGACTGATGAAAGCACTTTTGACAACCACTAACATATACGAATCCTTACCCAGTTTCAGGTTCATTAACCAATCGTTATCCTCAAACACCAGTCTTCCGGAAGCCTGGTCACTGAGGTCGCTCTGCCACATCGGTTTATTTTCGGAATAGCCGTAGGCTTGCTGAATCGCTTCATCCATCGATGCCTCGTCTATGCCTGCCTGATCCATGAATCTTCCCATTGCATTTCCCAAATCCTGGGGGGTGTTGGATTCGTTGAGCATCTGTTGCATCAAACTGAAGCCATAGATGTATCTCCCTATGGCGATTTCTGGCATCACAACAACTTCAATCGAAATGGTGTAGCCTTCTGCCGCTATGAAATAACGGTCTTTCGCAAGCAACCCAGGTGCATAGGGAACACCATCAAGCGTGGCTTCGAAATCAACGGTTATACCGTTTTCCTCGCCTACCTTGACATACTGTGGAGGCTGTGACCATTCCACCGATAGCGTGTGGAGTTTGCGCTGTTCCTTCGTGCTATTTCCACCCTGGTTGTTGTATGAGCCATCAGCATCAACGGATGCGGGTTTGACATGCAGAATCTGAAACTCTGCAAATCCCTCGTGGCCGTTGAGGATGCCCGTGTTATTGCCATTTGAATGTTGGCCCTCCATAAAGGTCTTCTTGACGGATAGATTCCAGTTACCTTTCTTCTCTTGGGCTGAGGCTGAGAAGGGAATCTGCATCCAAATCAGGAGGAAGATGAAATAGAGTCTGTTCATTTTCTTTATTGGGTGTTTCCTGTTCTTTTATTTTAGGGTGTGGTTGAGGCGTTATAGAATATATATGTGCAAAAATAGGTTATTATTTGTTCATAACCAAATATTCTTGAGTAATGCCTAAAATTTTTACTGAACTTTCCCTCCATTATGAAGGATTGTAACATACTGACGCTGAAGCGTCATCTCTTAATAACCGAGGGTCGGCACGACCTTCGGCTCAAATAGCGACTCACCTAAGCGTGAGCATTTTATCTAATGTTCAATGGTCAATGTTCAATGTTTCATTTTGTCATACCCATGAAACATTTTTGCATATAACATTGAAAAAATATGCAATAAACACCCCGAAAACACCTTGAAATATACAATATATATACATTTTCTGCATATTTGCCCTTGTTTTAACATTTGTTATGAAACATTTGACATCCCGCTTTTTTTACAATTCTTCACCTTGCTTGTCGATTCTTACTCACTGCTTGTCTATAAAAAACAGGCCAGAAATTTGGAAAAGTCAATTTTTTGTACTACTTTTGTAAGGAAAGTTTTTATTAACACAAATATCCAATCAATTATGTTCGAAAACATTCAGAATTCATTCAACGGAATGTTCGGTAAGATAGCACCAGGAATGTGCAGACTTACTATGAACGGCAACATAGCCGTGAAATGCAGCAATGGCTACAAGTCATACGATGTGGCTAAGGGAACCCTAACCAATGTCACTAACTTCTGTTTCAATGTTGGAGACGAGATGTTCTTTGTCATACCTACTAATAAGGTAGAGATCGGAGACATCATCCTTGTCGGAGGAAAACCCAAATGCGTTACACAAGTGGACGAGAAAATCATCACCGTCATTGACTACGAGAACAGTGAGATTCGGCAGGTGGTGCCGGAACGCCATGTTTTCATGGGAAGCGCTTACTTCTACGGAAAAATTGTCTCTATGTTCGGCAACGCGCTCAAGAAAGGTAAAGGACTCGGAAACATCCTCAAGATGATGATGGTCAGCCAAATGATGGGGGGAAACAACAAAAACGACAATAACGGATTCGCACAAATGATGGCCATGTCGATGTTCATGGGAAAGGAAAACCCGTTCGAGGGGATGTTTGACTTCAACTTCGACGATATCAGCGAAGACGAGGAATAATCCTCCCTCCCACAACTCCCCTCCCATTTAAGGGGAGGGGTGGCCACAGGCCGGGGTGGGGTATCTAACCCCTAAAAGCAAAAACCCAACAACTCCCCTCCCTTCTAAGGGGAAAGGCTACGGGTAGGCGACGGAACGTCGGGAATGGGCGAGCTTGCTCGGGAATGGGGTGCTTGAGGGGTGGGATATCTACAAGCAAGGTTGGGTGATAACCATAGCTTTGCATTGATGTATATGACTTTTCTATAGAAATACAACAAATAAAAACATTTAAAAAACTTTGAATTATGGGAAGCGGAAGATGGACAAAAGAGTCCTTTAAGTGCTACAGCGCTAAGTTGGGCAGAGATTACGCAGATGACACTGGCAGAGTAAGCGGACAGACTTATACCGCAAGGAAAATCGATAAATCACTCGACCCGAGAGAATTTACGGTCAGAGAGTGCGTGAACACACCTGAGCACCCCAATACCATTCCTGTCATCCTGGCTCTCGACGTCACTGGCTCCATGGGGGAGGCTTGCAGCGAGACGGCTGCAGCACTCGGTGTAATCGTCTCCAATCTATACGACAAGATTACTGACGTCGAGTTCTGTGTCATGGGCATCGGCGACCTGGCCTACGACGACGCACCTGTGCAAATGAGCCAGTATGAGTCGGACATCAGAATTGCCGAGGCGCTCGACAAGATTTATATGGAGCATGGAGGAGGTGGTAATGCGTTTGAAAGTTACACGGCCGCATGGTACATGGGACTGAAACGCACCAAACTCGACTGCTACGACCTGCAGGGCAGAAAAGGCATCATCATCACCATGGGTGACGAACCCCTCAATCCTTACCTGCCTGTAAAACCGTTGAACAGCAGCACCAACGCCAAGGAACAGGCCGATATCGAGACTCGTGACTTGTATCGACAGGCATCGGAGAAATTCGATATCTACCATATCGCCGTGGACAGCAACGACGATTGCTACAGCCATTACGCTGGCCAAATCGAAAAGTCCTTCGGACAGTTACTCGGACCTCGTTACAAGGTCTCGACTATCAACGACTTGGCCAAGACTATTGAGGACTGCATCATGGACTCTGTCAATGGCTCATGCATCCCACCAACCACTACCACCACTACCACCAATAGCAACGGAGAAATCACTTGGTAAACTCCCCTCCCATCAAGGGAAAAGGCAGCGGTCTACCAACTCCCCCCCATCTAACGGGAAAGGCTACGGGTAGGCGACGGAACGTCGGGAATGGGCGAGCTTGCTCGGGAATGGGGTGGCCTTCGGCCGGGGTGGGGTATCTACAAGCCACTGGCCGGGGTATTGCACCCCATTTAACTCCATTTTATAACTTCCGAAACTTCAGGAACGGACTATATGAAGGCGAGAATAGTCATTGGCGCTAACTATGGTGACGAGGGGAAGGGGACTGTTGTGGCCTCCTATACCAGCAGAGGAAACAACGTGCTTAATGTCTTGACGAATGGAGGAGCGCAACGCGCGCACTCCATTCTTACCGACAAAGGAAACATCACCTTCCAGCACTTTGGTTCTGGTACCTACCACGGAGCGGACAATTACTATTCACGCTTTTTCATCCTCAATCCCATGCAGTTCGTACAGGAGTATGAGGAACTGATTGTGAAACCCACTCACATCTTCCGAGACAAACGGTGCCGATGGACTACTCCTTACGACTCCATGGCCAATATCATCTCCGAGGAACAACAGAAGCGCCACTGTTCCTGCGGTATGGGCATCTGGATGACCATCAAGAGATACCATGAAATGCCTGTGATGACCATCGACGCTTTTGTCGCGATGCCGGTGAATGAACAATTGGCGTTTCTGAACAATGTCAAGAATTACTACGAGAGGACATTGACCATTCCCGACAACTGGAAAAGTATCTGGAACTCTCCTAACATTCCCTTGCATTTCATCAGCGACTGTGCGTTCATGCACCAGCATACCGTGGTGTGTGAACTGAAAGAACTGACGTATGAGGAGATGATTTTCGAGAACGGACAGGGGCTGTTGCTCTGCGACACGGGGAAGGACACGCCTGACACCACGCCCTCGAACACCGGCATACGTTATGCACTCGACTTGCTCAGCGGCATCGACACCGACGACATCACCGCTCATTACGTCACAAGGCCCTACTTGACCCGGCATGGCGACGGACACTTGACTGATGAGGCGAAGAGGATAACCATCGCCTCAACGATTGAAGAGGACCGCACAAACCATTACAACGACCACCAAGGCGACTTCCGTTACGGACATCTTGACATCAATGCCTTGCACGACAGGATTGCTGCGGACGCTGGTCTTGTCAAGGTTGAACTTGAAGTCACTCATTGCGATGAAATGGACAGGGTAGGTGAGTTCAAGAAATTCTTCCCTACCGTTCATGTCTATGACTCACCTGTGGTCCCAAGCAATAATTCTCTAATTCGATAATTCGGGAGAAAACAAACGGCATGCAAAAAGGCGATTCGGAATTACCGAACCGCCTTTCTTAATGTAATGTGACCTCAGAATACTACGCTACCTTGTTAAGCTTCTTGATAATGGAGAAGATGAACAATGCTGCAAGGAGGCAGATGCCCATCAACACACCCCATACAACGGTGAGCTCCGTCTTACCCCAAAGCAGGGTGGGGATGCTCACGAGGAAGTTGCCGATGGCGGTGGAGACAAACCAACCACCCATCATCATACCACGGTACTTGGGAGGTGCAACCTTGGTGACAAACGAGATACCGATGGGAGAGAGCAACAACTCTGCGAAGGTGAGGATGAGGTAGGTGCTAACAAGGATGTTGGGACTCACATCTGCAAGATGCTGTGGCGTGTCGGGGTCTGGGGCTGGAAGACCAATGGAACTGAAGGTCATCAGCAGGTAAGCCACCGCGGCCACCAACATACCTAAACCAATCTTCACGGGTGCCTTGGGTTCCTTGCCCTTGCTGGCCAACCAACCGAAGAGAGCAATGCTCACGGGAGTGAGTGCCACCACGAAACAGGGGTTGAACTGCTGGAAGAGGGGAGCCTCAACGTTCACATAACCTTCAAATGTGTAAAATTTGTATAAAAGAATACCTGATGAAATAAAAATAAGTAATGCAGATATCATTTTACCATAAGAGGACTTATCCATTCGTAGACAAAAAATACCAGTAACGGCCATAATTACGGCTACCAAATTTATGGTATCTTGTTCTATAATCTTGGAGCGGTAAATAAGTAAACCTAATGCGGTAAGACTTAACATGGTAAAGAAGTCTTTGTATTTTGTCTGCGAGTTTTGGAATAATCCAAAAAGACCGTAAACAATCAGAATTATGCAAACAAGGTTCATTACATCGAACTCCATGGCTGTGACGCCTTCAGCGGTCTTTGCTACATAGTCGCGGGCGAAATAGGTCAGCGTGGCACCGTTCTGATGGAAAGCCATCCAGAAGAAAATCACAACGAGATAAACCAGCACGAGGCAGATGATGCGCTCTTTGGTCTCAGAAGAAGAAATCTCCTCCACGGCTTCTGCCTTTTGTGCCGCTTTCTGCGCCTTGCTTGGGGTAAGCACCTGACGGAAAGTGGATTTGCCGAGGTAGTAGATGAGGATGCTCGCTATCAGCGACACACAAGCCACGGCGAAAGCCAGGTGGTAGGAGTCGGCCTTGCTGAATCCAAGGGAGTTCTGTCCCCATTCCATAATCTTCACGGCTGCTGTAGGAGCGAACAATGCACCCACGTTGATGAGCATGTAGAAGAGTGAGAAACCTGAATCGCGTTTGTCGGCGTACTCTGCGGCGTTGTAGAGGTCGCCGACCATCACTTGCAGGTTGCCCTTGAACAAACCTGTACCGAGGCTGACGAGAACCAGGGCTGCGGCCATAGCTACGATTGCCACGGTGTTCGCACCCATGGGGATGGAGAGCAACAGATAGCCGATGAACATGATGAAGATTCCGATGGTCACCATCTTGCTGTAACCCCATTTGTCGGCAGCCATACCACCGAAGAGAGGCAGGAAATAGACGCACATGAGGAAACTCGAATAGACCAGTCCTGCCTGGCCGCTGCTCCAGCTGAAGTTCTCTTGCAGGAAGAGGATGAAGACGGCGAGCATGGTGTAGTAGCCGAAGCGCTCACCTGTGTTGGCTAATGCCAAGGTCCATAGACCTTTTGGTTGTCCATTAAACATAGTTATGATTGTTTTTTTGTTTTTTTCTTTTTCCGGATGTTCAGATTATCGAAATACCGAAATAACGTTATACCGAAATAACGTGATAACGAAATAACGTGAGAACGATAAAAAACTGAATAAATCTATTTGATGTTGGGCTCTTCAAGACCGAGACCGCGCTTCTTGTCAACTACCTTCAGCACGAGGCCGAGGATGAGGGCGGCTACACCGAGACAGGCCAGCATGACAAGTGGAGCGGTGTAGTCGTAACTTACTGCGGCTTCCTCTGCGGTAATGGTGCCATTGGCCAGACCGCTGACAATCTCAGGATTGGTCTTGTCGAGCACCTTGCCGATGAGCAGGGGAAAGAGCCACAAACCGATATTCTGAATCCAGAAAATGAGTGCGTAGGCACTACCTATCACCTTGGCGTCAACCAGTTTTGGCACGCTGGGCCACAGCGAAGCGGGCACAAGGGAGAACGATGAACCAAGCACCAGGATGGTGGCATAGGCCACAATCACTCCACCGACAGCATTGGCCTTGAACAAGGGAAGGATGAACGCAAAGGTAAGGTGGCAGCCGATGAGCAACAAAGAACCAAGCACGAGCATCGAGGCGGCCTTGCCCTTATGGTCAACATAACTGCCGAGGATAGGTGTAATCAATACGGCTAACAATGGGAACACAGCAAAGATGGACTCTGCAGACTGGCGCATATAACCCATATAACAATAGGTGACGAGCGCGATGATGGAAACACAAAGAAGGCCGTACTTGGCGTTGGACTTCTTCTGGAAATTGCTGGCGAAACCTGCGGCGGCTACAATGAGCATGATGACGTACTGCACGATGGTCACCGTAGAACCTGCCCAGAAGGAGTCGCCCTCTGGTGCATGAAGGGTAAGGTTACACTGGAGCATATTTACCGCATATTTCTGGAAGGGGAAGATGGCGGAATAATACAGCACGCAGAGAAGGGCTACAAGCCAGAAACCACCGTCGGTGAGGATGGTCCATATATCGCTCACCTTGAATGGGTCGTCTTTTTCTTCTGCCTCACCTGTCTGCGCATCAAGTTTCTTGTCCATGAAGAAATACACGATGGCCATAATCAAGGCAATGCACATCAGCACCACACCGAATGCCACAGAACGGCTGACGCTCACATGACCTCCCAAACGGGCAAAGAACGGAGAGAAAATCATACAGGTCGCCACACCCAAACGGGCAAGAGCCATCTCGGAACCCATAGCCAAGGCCATCTCACGACCCTTGAACCACTTCACGATACCACGACTCACTGTGATACCTGCCATCTCGCAACCACAACCGAAAATCATGAAGCCACAGGCTGCGAACTTCGCGGAGGCGGGCATACCCTCATAGAAGGGGCTGACACCCAACTCGTCGAAACCAGGAATGTAGTTGAGGTTGTTGGTGAACCATGTCTCTAAACCACTCCCTGAGAAGGAGTCGCTGATGGCGTACCACTTGATGATGGCACCGATGAGCATCACAGCACCAGAAAGCACCATGGTGAAGCGAACGCCCATCTTGTCGAGGATGATGCCGGCGAAGATGAGGAAGAACGCGAAGACATTGAGGAACACCTCGGAGCCTTGCATCGTACCGAAGGCGGTGGAGTCCCAACCGCGCTCAGAGAGCATGAGGTCCTTGATGGGGGAGAGGATGTCCATGAAAATGTAGGAGCAGAACATCGCGAGCGCCAACAGCAAAAGGGCCGTCCAGCGCATGGCTGCGGAGTCGCGCAGCGTCTTTTGGATTGTTTGTGTCATATTTGTGTGTTATTGTTTTTATTCACGGTGTTTTCCGGAATTTGCGGATGACCAGGATTTCCGGATAATCTGGAGATTAAGGATATTATTGGGGCTATCCTTTATTTCAACCAACGGTCGAGCCAAGCGAAGAAGGTGCGCTGCCAGAGAATGCCATTCTGTGGCTTGAGCACCCAGTGGTTCTCGTCGGGGAAGATGAGCAACTGCGCTGGCACACCACGATAACGGGCGGCATTGAACGCCGACATGGCCTGAGAAGCCACAATACGGTAGTCTTTCTCGCCGTGGATACAGAGGATGGGGGTGTCCCACTTGTCGATGAAGTGGTGGGGAGAGTTCTGGAAGGTGCGCTGGATAGTGGCATCGTCCTTCAACCATGGCGCACCGCCAAGGTCCCAGTTGGTGAACCATGCCTCCTCTGTCTCTGTGTATTGTGCCTCAAGGTTGTAAATGCCGTCGTGGGCGATGAAAGCCTTGAAGCGTTTGTCATGGTTACCGGCAAGCCAATAGACGCTGAATCCGCCGAAACTGGCGCCTACACAACCCAGACGCTCCTTGTCAACGTAGGGTAGGTTGCAGGCGTCGTCGATGGCACTCTTGTAGTCGTCCATGCAACGGCCTGTGTAGTTGGTGGAAATCTCCTCCAGCCATTCCTGACCAAAACCGGGTAGACCACGACGGTTGGGACATACAACGACATAGCCGTTGGCCGCCATAATCTGCATGTTCCAACGATAACTCCAGAACTGGCTCACAGGACTTTGGGGACCACCCTCGCAGAAGAGCAGGGCGGGATATTTCTTGTTGGGGTCGAAGTGGGGAGGCAGGATAATCCAAGAGAGGATGTCCTTGCCATCGACTGACTTGCACCAGCGAGGCTCAACCTTTCCCCAGTCGATATTGTCGCGGAAGTATTGGTTCTCATGGGTCAGCTGGCTGACAGCCTTGGTCTTGGGGTTGACAAGGTAGAGTTCAGTGGCTTCTGCCATCGACTGGCGACCACAGAGCAACTGCTTGCCACAGAGCGCAACACTGGTGTAGTCATACTGTCCTTCGGTGATTTGGATGACTTGTCCTTTGAGGTTGGTGGAATAAACATGGGTGGTGCCATGCCAGGTTCCCACAAAATAAAGGGTCTTGGAATCGGTCGACCATGTGAATACATCGACATTGCTGTCGAACTTCTCTGTCACGTATGTCTTTTTGCCCGTCTTCATCTCATAGACGCAGAGGCGGTTGCGGTCGCTCTCGTAACCATCGCGCGCCATGCTCTGCCATGCCACATACTTGCCATCGGGCGAGAACGATGGGTTGGTGTCGTAGCCCAGGTTGTAGTCCTTGTGGGTTGGTGCCGGGTTGCGTAAGCAATGGGTGGCGGTGAGCATCGAGTCAAGTTCGAAATCCGGGTCGTTGGCTCTCTGGTGCTGCAATGAGCGGGTATAATCGTAGGCGGCAGCCTTATAGCCTGCGGGTTTGCATAGGTTGGTGGTTGTACCTGTCTCTGTGTCGTAAAGGAAGATGTCGGAGTCTGTGGAGACTGCGTAGTCGCGTCCTGTCTTCTTGCGGCAGGTGTAGGCCACATAACGTGAGTCGGGACTCCAGCAGAGTTGTTCCATGCCACCGAAGGGCTTCATGGGGCACTCGAATGGCTCTTCGCCAAGGACGGACTTGCCTTCGCCACTGACCTTACCACCGTCAACTGCGTAGATGTAGGGCTGGGGAACGGACTCCACCCATTCATCCCAGTGGCGGTACATCAGTTCGTTGACCACGTAACCAGAAGTCTTGGGAAGGTCTTTGGGCTTCTCGGCGATGGAACCGTGATAGGGGTTGGAGTGGATGACCAACACCTTCTTTCCGTCGGGTGAGAAAAGGTAGTCTTCGGCGTCTTTGCTGAACTTCGACATACACTGACGGTCTGTGCCGTCGGCGTTCATCACCCACAACTGCATGGTGCCGCCATCGTCTGAGGCGAGGTAGGCGATGCGTCCGTCGTTCAGGTACTGTGGCGAGAGTTCGTTGCCGTTGCCTGTGGTTAGGCGGCGCTCGTCTGTGCCGTCAATGTCGATGGTATAGACGACGGTATGGCTCTTGTTCTGTTCCACACTGTAGTAACTCACGTTGTAAGCCACTTGTTTAGCATCGGGTGACACCGACGAACCACCGATGCGGCCCATGGCCCAAAGGGCTTCGGGAGAGAGCAGACGGTTCTCGATTCCGGGTTGCTGACGAAGGATGGGCGCGGTGGTCTGAGCCTCTGTGCTGGTCTGTATGGACATAAGTATGAGGGCTGATAATACGATTCTTCTCATATACAGTTCGGGTTGAAGGATGGTTGGATTATTGGCGGTTGTTTTTGCGCTGCTGCTCCTCGAGTTTCTTCTGTTGGAGTTCGGCGAGTTCCTGCAGACGGCGTGCCATGCCTGACATGCCTCCTGGTTTAGATGGGTCGGCTTGACGGCGCTTGAAACGCTCTTCCAGTTTCTGAAGCAGTTTATTGTCATCGGTGGTCTTGCGCAGGTACCACATCATCAGGATGGAGATGATACCGGAGACGAAGTAGTAGTAGTTGAGACCAGAAGAATAACCGTTGAATGAGAAGAAGAAGATGATGGGCATGAGGTATGACATCCATTTCATCATACCCATTTGCTGTTGCTGTTCCTCGGTCATGGAGTAGGACTGCTGTCGCATGCTGATCCATGTGTTGGCAACAGTGGAGAGGCACCACAGCACACAGAAGAGGCTGAGGTGGTCGCCTATGCCCCAAATATGCTTGCCCCAGCGGATGACGTCGTCATAGGTGGAGAGGTCACTGGCCCAGAGGAAACTCTGTCCTCGGAGTTCGATGGCGTTAGGGATGAAGTTGAAGAGCGCAATCCAGATAGGCATCTGGATGAGCATTGGCAGACAACCACCCATAGGCGACACGCCGTATTTGCTGTAGAGCTGCATCACC